>NZ_JBQPOM010000020.1:0-15398 GCF_052220145.1 Vagococcus sp. WN89Y
CGACAACCGGTGAAACAGCGAAAGAGGGACAATCCGGTGGCTACAAAGGTACACCGGGTGGATTACCGTCAGCCTCGCTGGCGCATGCCTCTGAAAGCGACAGCAGCACCACGCACAGCGCGGTTGCCGCGGGCGATATCATTATCCGTGACCCGGCGAAGCAGCAGCAGGATGTGGCGACGCTGAGCCGCGACACGGCGAATGCGCATAAGGCGCTGGATAATAATTTCGACAAAGAGGCGATTAAGGACAAGCTGGAAATCCAGCAGCAGGCAACGGCGCTGGGTACACAGGCCATGACGGTCTACATGGACAGCAAGCTGGATGCGGCGAAAAAGCAGGTTCGCGACGAGATGGCGGCCCGCGGCGAGCTGAACGGCCTGAGCGACACGGAGATTGAGAGCAAAGTCACCGCGTCGCCGGCATTTAAAGCGGTGGATAAAGAGTACGGTATCGGCAGCCCGTTCTGGACGGCCAGTTCCGCGATGACCGGGCTGCTGGCCGGGGCACTGGGCGGCAATGTGCAGGGTGGAATGGCGGCCGGTGCTGCACCCGTGCTGGCAAAACTGGTTAAGGATGCGGCCGGGAAAAACGAAGCGGCGCGTATCGCGCTGCATACCGTTGTTTCCGCCGCACTGGCAAAAGCACAGGGCGGCAATGCGACCGCAGGCGCAATCGGCGGGTTTATAGCGTCAGCGGGTGCTGAGAGATTCGCCGAAGCGCTTTACGGTAAAACAGCGGATAAGCTGACGCCGGATGAGAAGATGGTGGTGCTTAACCTTGTGGCCGCAGTCAGTGCCGCTGGTGGCGGCGTTGCGGCCGGCGATACCGCAGGCATGGTCAGCGCAGGCAATGCGGCACGGGTGGAGGTTGAGAATAATGCGCTGAGTGCAGCCCAACAGAAAAGTCGTAGCGAAGAGCTGGTTGCCTGTGGCAACAACAGTAGCTGTAAAGCCAGTGTTCGTGAGCGCTATGCCAAGGAGTATGACAAAGTTCAGGAGCAGATAAATACCTGTTCAACTGTCAGAGAGTGTGTGGCTGTTGCGAAGGAAATGAAGCTATGGCAGGCAGATATACGGGCCAGAAGTGATGAACTGGCAGCCAAAGCACGTAATGGTGGTATTGACTCACTGACTACGGCAGAGAAGCAGGAATGGATAAATCTTCGTGGTGCGCAATCAAATTTTGATGGCTCTATCAACTCACTGATTTATCGTGCGCAAATGCTGGGGGGTTCAGAAGAGACAGATACTGAACTTGCCAGTATTTTTGGACATGCGGCGATAGCAAATGCTGCGAGCACTACTGTAGGCGTAAGTAAAGCGATTGGTGGCAAGTACACACCAAATCAGGGAGCTGTAGGGAATATGGGGGAATTTTTCAAACAGCCCGGCTTTGGTAGCCAAATGAAAGAAAATACTCAGAAGACCAGCCAAATGTTTCAAGGGCAGAGTGTTTATCAAGCGAAGAAACCGATTGGAGACTATATTACTAAAGGCGATAAATATTACCTTGATGGGCTTCATAAAGATCATATTGAGGTGTTTGATAGCAAAGGAAAAGTTAAAGCTGTTCTGAACATCGATGGTTCTTATAATAGTTCGAAAACACAAGCTGCGGTTAAAGAGGGAAGGAGACTGCCCAAATAATGAATACGTTATTTCTCAACGATATAAAAAGTTGTTTCGACGCAATTTTGGACGAAAAATGTGCAATTCCTATTAATAAAAATGATCTATCCATTGATTACGAATCTGACCTAAACGCGCAGATGGAAAACTATCTCAGGCTGCTAAGTGAACAAGTGACGTTACTTTCCCAGGCTAACGGTAAAAGAAACGAGCTTGCAATGGTGTCAGCTCTGCTGAGACTCAGGACACATGCTATGAACTTATCTACTTTTTTTGATGCTATTGTTGAAGATGCCGAAGTTATTCTTCGATTAGATACTTTGCCTGAAATATCTGAAGAGTAATTTTCTTTTTGGGGTAAAGGAAGGCTAACAAAGAGGGTTCGATTGGTGTCAGCATCGCTACCTGGCATGTTTAGTAAAAAGAAAAGCAGAGCCGCCTGAAGGCAGTAAGCCTACTCAGTAACAATGGTAGTTAGGCTATGGATATTGCACGGACTGAAGGTAAAACACCACAACAAAAAATGCCAGAGTGTGCATGGAAACGGCAACGGCGAAAGTCGTGCGTATGCAGTCAGCTAAATAAATGACAGACAGAGCTGTTATGTACAAACGTTACTTATATTCAGGTTTTTCTTTGCCAGATAGCTTTATTGATTATGTATCAGCCGATAGATTAGAAAATATAGAGCCATGGTGGTTATTTTATTGCGTTCAAAATTATATTGACTTTTGGTGAAAGAAAGTCAGGGGGCTACATCCAGAGCAAAAGTTAATACCTTTCGCGAACTGGCGTTATTCGGATGATATTGTTTGCTTCGATGGTTAAGAGTGGTCTGGGGATCCGAAAGTGTATTATGTTCATGCCTTGCTTCGGCTGGTCGGGAGGATAACGAGTATGCTAATAATTTTGATGAGTGGTTAAAAATGGCGCGTCATGAGTCTGTCCGCCATAAACTTGAGCAAGCAGAAGACTAAAATCTGTTATTCCAGAATAATCGATAGGGTACAATATCGGTTAGCCAGACCCCGTTATCAGCCTGAAAGAATTTAAAGCTCCGTTTATGCATATCCAGAGCCTTAATTTTTAAAACCATGAGGTTGACCATAGCGTTTCCCAAACTGAATTGCCGTATTTTTATCTTGGAGAGCAAGGGGCATAGATTTTAAATGAGGCAGGAATTAATGATACTGCAAAGAACAATGCAATGATCATGGGTAAATTATTGAACACTTCGGGTAGCATTACATAATCTAATCGAAACATCAGTCGTAGCCTTTAGTTCTGGTGGAAATGGTACGAAGAACTGAAAGATGCCCCTGATGCAACATTTTATCAACTTCGTGAAACATACGGCGACTTTTTAAAAGCTTATTCGCTGAACTATCGACTGAGGAGTACTGGTGATGACTGCATGGGAGGATAATAGCCATATTGCGTAGGGAGTTACTCTTTGGCAGGTTTGAGGGAAATGGTGTAACAGGTTGAAAAGGCGTGTCGGGGCAAAAGTTATCGTGACGGAAGCTCACTTGGAAAAAAAAGGCAGTAACTATTCGAAATAAAAGGAAAAAACTTGTTTATCGCAGCAACCTGTGACGAATCGAGTTGGCATAAATAATAACCATCTTAGTCAGCAATAGCAACAAAGCCGAAGTGATGAATCGGCAGCCAAAGCACGCAAAAGATCCCCCCATGGGAACCAGCAATCGGGTCTGGTTCGGGGAAAGCAGGCCGGAAGGGGAGAAACCAGTGACGCCGCTGCACATTCTGGATAACAGGACGATTCAAACAGCATTTATCCGCAATATTTTTATTAGTTGCCATGATGAGATACACAATGATTAACCGGCTGGTAGCGCACGACAGGCAGGAGCATTGAATTTGAGAACAATAAAAAGTGCGTAATTGTTACTTTACGCCTATCCGGTGCGTCGAAAACGCTTTTCCGTGCCAGGTCAATCGTAGATTGCTTCAAAAAAATTACCGTATTTGTTATATTGTTGCTGATTGATTATTCACCTCTTCGGTGCAAAAAAGAACAAAATTCACCGTAACCCAGGATAATAAAATGTTAGATTACCGCTTCCCAACAGCTTTGCAGATGGTTCTCAGCGTAGCGATGGCGGAGCAATCGGGTGAACGTTCAACGAGTGCAATTCTGGCCTACGGCCTGGAAGCTAATGCGAGCTTTATCCGTAAATTAATGGTTCCGCTCACGCGTGATGGCATTATCGTCTCAACGCTTGGCCGCAACGGCTCCATTCATCTTGGTCGCCCGGCAGAAAAGATCACCCTTCGCGATATCTACATTTCTGTAATAGAAGATAAAAAACTGTGGCCGTCGCGCCCCGACATACCGGCTCGCTGCGTGGTCAGCGCCAACGCTTGCTGGTACTTCAAATCTATCGCCGATGAAGCGGAGCAGGCTTCGTTAGAGGTTTTGGCTCGCCATACCGTGGCAAGCGCGCTGGAAGAGTTAAAAAAAGCCGATACCAGCGGGTGCGATCCGGTGCCTGAAATCGATGCCGGGTATAAAAAAGCACAATAATTGTTTTCTGATTGCGAAAAAAACCGCCTTTACTATGAAGGCGGTTTTTTATTATCGGTAACAACCTATGCAGGCAAAACGTCCGTTACCGGCTTGTTGCGCGTAACGAGTTTACGCAGCGTAACGTAAAATACGGGGGTCAGGAACAGACCGAAAAGCGTCACGCCCAACATACCGGAGAACACCGTGATCCCTGTGACGCCACGCACTTCGGCTCCCGCGCCGTGGCCGAGGATCAGTGGGATCGTCCCGGCAATAAAGGCAATCGAAGTCATAACAATCGGGCGTAAACGCAGGTGGCAAGCTTCCAGCGCCGCTTCCATGATACCCTTGCCCTGGATCTCCAGCTCGCGGGCAAACTCAACGATCAGAATAGCGTTTTTACACGCCAGCCCCATGAGTACGACCAGACCAACCTGCACAAACACGTTGTTATCGCCACCGGTCAGCCAGACGCCAAACAGCGCGGACAACATCGTCATCGGGACAATAAGGATCACCGCCAGCGGCAGCGTCCAGCTTTCATACAGCGCCGCCAGCACCAGGAAAGCCAACAGAACCGCGACCGGGAAGACGATCAGCGCCGTATTGCCCTGAGTGGATTGCTGGAAGCTCAAATCTGTCCATTCGATATTCATCCCATTCGGCAGTATTTGCCTGGACATCTCGTCCAGTTGCGTCATTGCCTGCGCAGAAGAGAGGACGCGAGGATCGGCATCGCCAATCAGATCCGCCGCCGGATAACCATTGTAACGAATCACCGGATCCGGTCCGTATGTGGTACTGATATTCACCATACTGCCGATCGGCACCATTTCGCCCTGATTATTACGGGTGCGCAAATTCGCAATATCTTCCACGCTGTCGCGAAATGGCCCGTCAGCCTGCGCCATCACGCGCCAGGTTCGCCCGAACTGGTTAAAATCGTTCACATAAGACGATCCCAGATAGGTTTGCAGCGTACCGAACAGATCGGTTAGCGACACCCCCTGCGCTTTCGCCTTATCACGATCGACCTGCACATCCAGCTGCGGAACGTTCGCCTGGTAAGTTGAAATGGGGAAATGCATCCCCGGCGTTTGCATAATCGCACCGGACATGGTGTTCACCGCGTTTTGCAGCGCACCATAGCCAAGACCGGCGCGATCCTGTATATACAGCGAATAGCCAGACCCCTGCCCCAGCCCTAAAATCGGCGGCGGCAAAATAGAGAAACCAAAGCCCTGCTGGATTTGCGCGATTTTAGCGTTGATCTCAGCGTTAATTTCCGCCGCAGAATGTTTACGCTGATCGAACGGTTTCAGGCCAAAAAAGACCGTCCCGGTATTGGGCGTGTTGGTGAACTGCAACGCATTAAGCCCCGGAAACGCGACCGAATAATCCACGCCTTCGGTATTCATACCGATTTCGCTCATTTTGCGGATCACCGCATCGGTGCGCGCCAGCGAAGAGCCTTCCGGCATTTTCACGCCGCCAATCAAATAGAGCTTGTCCTGCGTAGGAATAAACCCACCGGGGACAAGTTTAAACATAACGCCTGCGCCGCAGAGCAGCAGCACATAAACAACAAACACCGCGCCACGTCGCCCGAGCGTTTTGCTCACCAGCCCCTGATAGCCGTGCGAGCTACGGTGGAAAAAGCGGTTAAACGGGCGGAAAAGCCAACCGAACAGACGATCAATCAGCCGGGTTGGGAAGTCTTTCGGTGCGCCGTGCGGTTTTAGCAACAAGGCAGCCAGAGCCGGAGAGAGCGTCAGCGAGTTAATGGCGGAGATCACCGTCGAAATCGCAATAGTTACCGCAAACTGTTTATAGAACTGACCGGTTACGCCGGAGAGAAATGCCATCGGTACGAACACTGCGCACAGCACCAGCGCGATAGCGATAATCGGCCCGGAGACTTCACGCATCGCCTGATGCGCCGCCTGAAGGGGCGCAAGCCCCTCTTCGATATTTCGCTCAACGTTTTCCACCACCACGATAGCGTCATCCACAACGATACCGATAGCCAATACCAGCCCGAACAAACTCAGTGTATTAAGCGAAAAACCAAGCAGGTAGAGAATGCTGAATGTTCCCACAACCGATACCGGCACTGCGATCAGCGGAATGATCGACGCGCGCCAGGTTTGCAGAAACAGGATCACCACCAGCACAACCAGCACCACCGCTTCCAGCAGCGTTTGCACTACCGCGCGAATAGAATCGCGAACAAAAACCGTTGGATCGTAAGGTGCCGCCCACTTCATATCTTCCGGGAAACGCGTGGCGAGTTCGTCCATTTTGGCGCGCACCGCGTTAGACAAATCGATAGCATTCGCTCCAGGAGACTGGAAGATACCAATCCCGACCGCGTCTTTGTTGTTAAGCTGTGAACGCAGCGCATAGCTGCCAGAGCCCATCTCTATACGCGCCACGTCGCGCAGGCGAACCTGTGAGCCATCTTGCGCCGTTTTCAGAATAATATTGCCAAACTCTTCTTCCGTGTGCAGACGCCCCTGGGCGTTAATTGAGATGAGGAAATCGCTCTCTTTCGGCAGCGGTTCAGCACCGAGCTGCCCGGCGGAAACCTGTACGTTTTGCTCCTGCATCGCCGTCACCACATCCGAGGCCGTCAACCCGCGCGCCGCCACTTTATTGGGATCCAGCCAGATGCGCATCGCGTATTCGCCCGAGCCGAAAATCTGAATTTGGCCGACGCCGGGCAGACGCGCCAGTTCATCCTTCACTTTTAGCGTGGCGTAGTTACGCATATAGAGCGAATCGTATTTGCCGCCGGGCGAAAACAGGTGCACCACCAGCGTGAGCGTCGGCGACTGTTTCTGGGTAGTGATGCCCAAACGACGCACATCTTCCGGCAGGCGTGCCTCGGCCTGTGATACCCGGTTTTGCACCTGAACTTGTGCCTGATCGGGGTCCGTGCCCGGGCGGAAAGTTACGGTCGTCACCAGTACGCCATCGGAGCCAGCGACGGATTTCATGTACATCATGTTTTCCACGCCGTTGATTGCTTCTTCCAGCGGCGTCGCCACAGTCTCCGCAATCACTTTTGGGTTGGCACCCGGATACTCCGCGCGCACCTGCACGCTCGGCGGTACGACGTCAGGATATTCGCTCACCGGCAACAGCGGGATGGCGATTAATCCTGTGATAAAAATCAGAATCGACAGCACCGCGGCGAAAATCGGCCTGTCGATAAAAAAGCGGGAAAAGTCCATAGATTGGATTCTCAGGTAAGGGATCAGTTGAGGGCGGTGCTGGCGGTCATGGCAACGGTTTTCGCGTTAACAGGCATACCCGGCATAAACACTTTTTGTAAACCATCAACGATGACTTTATCGCCAGGGGCCAATCCCTTCTGCACGATGCGTAAACCGGCGGCCAGACGCCCAGGCGTAATATCGCGACGCTGCGCTTTACCTTCTTTATCAACGATATAAACATATTTGCGATCCTGATCGGTCAGCACGGCTTTGTCGTCGATAAGCGTGGCTTTGAATTCAGCGCTGCCCGGCAGGCGTACGCGGGCAAAGAGTCCCGGCGTGAACTGACGCTGCGCGTTATCTAAAAGCGCGCGCATACGTATCGTGCCGGTAGTCGGCGTTAACTGATTATCAAGAAAATCCACTTTGCCCTGGTGGGGGTAACCCTCCTCGCCAACAAGGCCAATCTCAACCGGTAGCGCCACGTGATTACTGGACGCGCCCTGCCCGTTGCGGGCGAGATTTTGATAGTGGAGGTAAGTCGCCTCATCCACGTCAAAGTAGACGTAAACCTTCTTCTGCGATACCAGTGTGGTGAGCACGCTGGCGCTGTCACCGGCGGTGACCAGATTACCGCTGGTTATCAACGCACGGCTGGCGCGACCATCAATAGGCGCAGTCACTTTGGTGAAATCCAGGTTAAGTTGCGCGGCATCAACCGCCGCCTGCGCTGCGCGAACGTCAGCCTGCGCCTGGGTAGCGACCGAACGGCGCTGCTCCCACTCTTCGCGGGATACCACGTTGGTATTGACCAATTTATCGGTACGGTTAGCCTCACTACGCGCCAGGCTGGCCTGCGTTTTGGCTCTCGTCAACGTCGCCTGCGCCTGTTCCAGCGCGGCGCGATAGGTTCTGTCATCAATAGTGAACAGCACCTCGCCCTTTTTCACTTCCTGGCCGTCGGTGTAATTCACTTTATCAATGTAACCGGAGACGCGGGGGCGTAGCTGAACACTCTCCACCGCTTCAATCCGCCCGTTAAAACTATCCCACTGACTAATGGATTTCACTACCACGTTGGCGGCGCTGACGGCGGGGGCTTGTGGCACGGCGTTTTGCGCGACGCCGTCATCGCACCCAGCGAGCAATACGGAGAACAACATCGCTCCCAGCGCATGCAGATGAAAGTTAACCCAGGGTTTTTGCAGGCTCATTTTTTTAATCCGGTAATTGTAGCCGCCGGGCAAGACGCATCGGGAAACACCGCGCCACTTCCTTTGTCCGGGCTGGCTTAAGGCCATTTGTGTCGTTCATCGCCACAAAACTGTAACAGTTACGAATACACTATCCCGGCGATTGTAGGAAGGCGCTAAATTTAGTGCAAGAATAATTGATACACTTTATGTGCGATTCCAGGCAGAGGTAAAAGGCGCGTTTTCTGCAAGGATTTAAATGCAACAATAAAACTTGCAATTAATGTAAAAGCGGGTCACCTTTAAATGCAACAGACAAAGATACTTTTCAATAAGCTGCGTGGGGAAACAAGATGAACACTGGCGCATTTATTCACGATTTACTCGACTGGATCGACAACAACCTTGAAAGCCGTCTGGACATTAACACTGTTTCCAGGCGAGCCGGTTATTCGAAATGGCACCTTCAGCGACTATTCAAAGAACATACCGGGTATACCCTGGCGGAGTATATTCGCGTGCAAAAGCTGCAAAAATCGGTTGAGCGTTTAACCCACAGCGACGAACCGATTCTGAACGTGGCGATCGCGTTGGGCTTTGACTCCCAGCAGTCCTTCAACCGCAGCTTCAAGCGTCAATTTGGCCTGGCACCCGGCGCATGGCGTCGCAGTGTCGGCTGCCCTGAAATGCAATCATTACGCCAGCAATCGATATAGTGCGCCGTGTTTTCGCTGCGACTAGCAGGCCTGGATATGATGGACGGCGAGCCTGCGTGTTCAGATTGATGTAGATATCCGTCCCCGATATCTGGCTACCGGTTTGGGCGGTTGTCTCGCGATCACCTTTGCTGCGGGATTTTTCTATACCAGAGGGCAGAACACCTGCGCCGTGGTTTTGAAAGGAGATTGTTTTTAGTTCCACGCACTTTTTGATATTTCCGGGTATTCAGCCATCAGCCGGTACTCTTTGGCGTCTGGTGATTCAGGGATTCATGGGGCCGTTCGCTGTTATATTCGTTCAGCCAGCGTCCGGTGATTTCCCGTACTTCGTTAAGCGTTCTGAATAAGTAAAAACCCAGCATTACCGTTCTATATGCCCGGGTAAACGTTCTATAAAGGCATTCTGGTAAGGGGCCGTAATAACAACGCCTCCGCCAGGATAATTTTCAACACAAGCAGTCTCTAATAAATGTACGTTTTAAAATAACTCATAAAAAAGTAAATAAATATCAACTATTAATATGAGCCACCGTTATATACCCTTGCATTATTTAACAGATTTATTCATAGAGTATAACAACTACTTTTCAAAAGTAAAATTAAGTAATATACATATACGCACACCCAATAACCCTAATTTCCATTTTATTATCTTCGCGCTACAAATATTCCCTCATCAGCAATGACGGGTTATATTTTAAGCGACAGCAGTACGGTATAAATTATATTTATAACCTTATCAAAAAAGGCGAATTTCATTTCTCCGGAAGGCATAGCATATTTACGTTGATTGCTTACTAACATTAAGGAAAATGAAGTGCAAAATAGCATCACCTCATTCGAGCCCGCAGAAACACCATTAGTTAATTCCTTAAAACAAATTTATCAAAGGCAGATCTATTCGTTCCATGCTCTACCCATTTCAAGCTTTGGTAAAAGTGATATTCTTCCATTTAATAAAGAGCAAGATATTTGTTTAGAAAGCACTATCACTGACGAGGCTTTTGATAGCTTTTTCTTCCCTGCCAGAGTCATTAACGAGTCACAAAAACTTACCGCGAAAATCTATAATGCCGATAACACTTTTTATATTACAGGTGGAACAAGTGTTGCCAATCAGATAGCTATTACAGCATTGTTTGATAAGAATGAGAATATTCTTATCGATAGAAATTGTCATCAATCCATACATTTTCATTGTCAGGCTCTCGGCGCAAAAGTAGATTACCTTTGCCCCGATCTCAACGCTGAAGACGGACAACTAAAAGCGTGGTCAATAGAAAACCTCACCACTAAAATCCTGTCTAAACAATCAGCAGGGCAAGGTTATGGCTTAATCATTTTAACTGCTCAATCCTACGAAGGTCTCATTTACGACATCCCCTCTGTGCTTTTGCATCTTTTAGAAAAAGGAGTGAGGACTCGTAAATTTTTCATTGATGAAGCATGGGGAAGCCTTAATTACTTCAGTGAAGATACACAACCTTATACTGTGATGAATGTTGATTCTATTATTCAACAGTATCCTGACCTGGAGATAATATGTACCCACTCGGCACATAAATCACTATTTTGTCTCCGCCAGGCTTCATTGATTCATTGTAAAGGGAAACCTGATTTGTTTCAGAAAATTGAAGTCGCTAAATTTAAAATACATACAACATCGCCTAACTATTCTATTCTCGCATCGTTGGACCGGGCCCAGTATTATCTTCGACAGTATGGTAATGAAATGGCTTCGTATTCCAGAAAGTTAGTCAGCACATTCGTCGAAATGATAAAATCTGACGCTAATCTTTCTTTAATTGATACTGAATTCAGCGTATTTCAAGACCAACCACATATACATCACGATCCAACCAAATTAATTATCAACGTTAAGCCTTTAGGCGACCCTTTCATAATAAAAGAGAAGCTACTAAGACAAAACATATTCATTAAAAGAGTATTGAACAAATGTCTACTACTTAATTTCCATAGTGGGATTAATAAAGAAGCAGTTAATGCCTTATTTAATGCCTTACTGTCGTTAAGTAAGTGCACTGCCATTTCCGAAGAATTTAAGGTTAATAGTATCTCAGATAAGTTTATTATCCCTTATCCTCCAGGGGTACCCATTGCTTTCCCGGGCGACACTATCAACGCAAGCATTACACAGAAAATAAGAGATTGTGAAGAAAAAGGATTACTCATTATTGCTGCCTGAGTTTCTATATTCAACTGTCATCAGTTTACCCTCACTAAAAGCATTTAAAATGCTCACGTTAAAAAAACTTAGAGAAATTTCCTCATATCGTAGCCAGGAAATCTGCATTGTAGATAAAGGCATAAATTTCACATGGCAACAAATAGTTTCACTAACAGAGTCACGTGTAATATTTATAAAGAAAATGTATAACAAAGATAAAATAAGCTCAGCGTGTTATATCTCTAAAAATAATGTTGATATTATTTGTTGGCTTGCAGCTTTTTCTACTCTGGGCATTTCTGCCAATGGGCTGGATTACTCTTTGCCAGTGGACAAACTAGCCACCCTGATAAGAAAAATCAGGCCGGATATTTTGCTCATTTCACATAACTTATTTACCCCGGAAGAGTTAAATATTTTCGGCACAACAGGAAGTAATATATTAGCCATAGGTGCCTTAACAGATCCCATAGTAAATAGCATTGGCGAATATCATGGAAATGATGTTGATTCATTAATAAAAGATCATACTGCCCCGCCATTCAGAACTGTATCGTTAACTTCAGGGACCAGCTCACTGCCTAAAATAGCATTACGCTATAAATCCTTTGATTCACGTCGGTTTGCCTGGTTCACTGAGCGGTATCGTTTTAGTTCCAGAGATGGTTTTTTACTTATACTCCCATTATATCACGCGGCAGGAAACGGATGGGCCAGGATATTTATGGGTTTGGGAAGTACGATTTTTATCGCAGATCAAGATGATGAGGATAGCATCGTACACGCACTTTCACATCCTAACGTAACGACAAGTGTTATGACACCTAACCTGGTAAACTATCTAATCGGGTTAAAAAACAAAAAATCCTTAACGTTCAATCCTCGCTGGATACTTGTTGGCGGAAGCTATTTTTCAGAGAAAAGCAAACGAGAGGCAATAGAGACATTTGGCTCTGTTTTCTATGAATATTATGGATGTACTGAGACTGGCGTCAATGTTTTATCAGAGCCTGCCGACATGGAAAATTACCCCCGAAGCGTTGGCAGAGCCTTTGAAGGTAACCAGGTAGCCATTCTTGATGAAAAATTTCAACCTGTAGCGGCAGGAATTAATGGGCGGGTTGCTATTGCCAGCTATATGTTGATGGATGAATATATTGATAGTACTCGTCCTTTTCATTTCATTGAAGGCACCCAATATTTTCTGATGGCAGATCACGGATATCTGGATGATCAAGGCAGACTTTATTTGATGAATCGAAATAGAGATATTAACACACAAGAAAACCTGTATGAATTGGAGGAAAAAATCCGGGCGCTTCCCTGTATTTCTGACGTAGCTATTATTTCCGTTATCGAGGATGAAGCTGCCAGTGTTAAATGTATTTTTAGCACTAAACAAGAAAAGAATGACAAAACAAATAATACAATATTACAAGTTATAGAAAAACTTAAAGAATGCAACATTAATAATATTCAGGCAAAAAAGGTTGAGAATATACCTTACAGCCCTAGCGGAAAAGTCCGCATTAATAAAGTCATAAGTATGTTATCTGCAACATAAGCATCCTCTTTGCTCTTGCTTATAAAAAAATTTGATGGAGGTATAGATATTTATGAATAGAAATACCTCCTTAATGATGAAATAATATACTTAACGTTTAACATCACAATTTCTCAATATAGTAACAAAAGGATTATTAGTATGAACAATAGATATTCAAAAGGAATTATTTACTGTTTACTGGCAACGATTTCCTGGGGGGCTATGTTCCCTGTAATGACCGATGCGTTGCAATATATGGACCCTTTTAATTTTACAACTATACGTTATAGTATTGCGGGTTTGGCATTCGCAATAATCCTTGCGTCCCGGGAAGGGATCGATGGATTTACTCTCAAAGGAGAACGCTGGGTTTTAGCCTGGTTATTCGGTACTTTGGGTTTTGCTGGTTTTGGATTTCTGGTTTTCCTTGGCCAAAGAATGGCCGGAGCCTCTGGCGCGCTGACTGCTTCAATAATGATGGCCACAATGCCAATGCTAGGTCTGTTGACAGTATGGTTGCTGAAAAAAAACCGCCCGCATGTAAGTACCTTCGGTTTCATACTTATGTCTTTTGCCGGCGTATTGATGGTTATCACGAATGGTAATATTGAGGAAGTTATAAACTCGCCATTAAATATGACCGCTAATTTATTACTTATCACCGGGGCGCTATGCTGGGTGCTATATACCGTCGGCGGGAGCTATTTCCCTGACTGGAGTCCGGTACGTTACACCACGATGACGACACTTCTGGGCATGATTAGCGTTATTGCAATCGATATTATTCTTATTTTTAATGGAAAGATTGCTGCTCCGACGCTCCCGGCTATCAGTATCGTAACACCACATTTGTTATATATGGCTTTGGTTGCAGGCTTACTGGCTGTTCTGTGCTGGAACATCGGAAATAAAATCATTACTCCTACCAATGGTGTTCTGTTCATGGACATAGTTCCCGTAACCGCGTTTATTGTGTCAGCACTGAGCGGTGTTGTTCCTTCAACGATTCAGTTGGGGGGTGCCGGGATAACCGCATCGGCACTCATTCTAAATAATCTTAATCAACGTAAATTGGCGAAGGCTAAACTTTCACTAAATAAAATGGTGCCAGGTCAAAGTTAAGCAGTCTGCTTCCAGAGGGCCTTCACCGAATCAATGAGTGCATTAACTACCTGTGAAGACTCTCTGCTCCTGGCCCAGATAAAACATAGTTGACTGACTGTCTTCGCTTTAGGCCATATAAATAACTTTTCGGACTCCTGTGCTGTTAATGCAATATCTTCGCGCATCAGTGTTAGCCCCATATCAAGACATACCATTTCGGTGAGCGTTTTCTCCTGATCAGCGACAATGGAGGGTGTAAGGGTTACATTATGGCACTCAAAGAATCGCTGACTAATAGTTGAGAATGAACATTTCTCAGGCGTTGAAATCCACGGGAATTTAGGTATATCTTCCCATTCCGCAGCCTGGATTTTATCTCGCCATGCCCATGGTCCAACAATGCAAAGCGTGATCGGTGAAACAGGCATTACACCCAGGCACTTTTCATTTATATCGCCAATAACAAATCCTGCATCCATTTCTCCACTGGCAACTGCTTCAATAATATGTCCTGAAATATTCTGATAAATAGTCAGTTTCACGTCCTGATGACGTTTGCGAAGCTCAGATAGCACACCAGGCAGATTCAATATCACAGGCATAGAAATAGTTCCTATCGTGCATGTACCCGTATCATTCAAAGACCGCGCTTTTTGTATAAAATTACTGGCCGCAGCCAGAGCCTGCCGCGCTTCATCACACATAACTATCCCCAGAGGAGTTAGCTCCATTCCTCTTGGTGTTCTGTTAAACAAGCGTATATTGAATTCATTTTCAAGAGATTTTATATGCGCGCTAACCGCTGGTTGACTAAGAAAGAGTCGATTAGCTGCACGAGTTAAACTTGAAGTTTCCGCAACAGTAACAAACGTCTTTAACTGGTTTAGGTCTATGCAATTTCTCTCCACACAATGAATCAAATAAAGCTAAAAATAATTTCAACTTATGGTTAAGATACAACTAATTGTAATAAAATAATTGGAGCCACTTTTAATTGCGCCCCACTAATTACAACATCTGTGGCAGTGTAGCAATAGAAAGATGCAGAGATGAGCATTTACTTTATAACAGAACAAATAAAATGATAAAGTTAGTTAAGACGCATTGCCATATATATTTAAAATTACTTATCAAAATCTTGACCTGCCCCCAGTATTAAACACAATAATCAGTTAGTAATGTCGGTTGATTTACTCCCGTATGCTCCGTTTCGCCATCCCGCTGCAAACTCTGAAGGGGTCTGATAATTCAACGAAGAATGAGGCC
>NZ_JBQPOM010000021.1:0-54144 GCF_052220145.1 Vagococcus sp. WN89Y
TGATTACATCGAAATGTTTTATAACAGTAAGCGTCGGCATGGTTCGAGTGATCAGATGCCACCGACGGAATATGAAAATCAATATTATCAACGGCTCGGAAGTGTCTAGATTATCCGTGGCGATTCAACTATTAGAAAAATGTTAGAAATATATATCAACTATATGCTTGAAAATCTTTCTGATCAGCGAATCAGAAATATAACCTTAATATTGTCAAAGGTTAGTGCAACTTTTACTAGTGCAACATTAACAAAACTTTCTCTCAGTTATTCAATTTCAGCTGCTGCCAGTTCGAGTCTTGGCCTTAGGGTTGCTATTGAAAGTGCTTTAACGACCTGGGCTACGAGAGGCGTATTTGTTGCCGGTGTCTATGGATATGTACAAATCGCTTCTAAAGCTGCTGAAAGGCTTTTACATAAGCACTCGAGATATTATAGAGATCTTTATAATCAAGATTTGGAAATGCTCTACTTTTTAATAGAGCCGATTATTAATCGTGTGGATGTTTATAATCAGTTTGCAAAAACTGATCAAGATATTGCATCGGATATTTTAAGGATTACGAAATGAAGAAAATGTTTTCCGTTTGGTGGCAGGATTTAATCAGGCTTGTGATGCGAGTCTACCTTCCTATTGCTGCAACGATAGTATTCGCTCTTGTTGCTGTTAGCTACTGGGAGGAATATGCGATTGTTACCACAGTCATATTCCTTATCATTTCCTTCATTGTTAGCGACCTATTATTCAAAAGGCGTAAAAAATGATCGTGATGGCCGTTGTGTATCTGGCGGTGGTGATTGACCTGTGGTCGCGGGCGGTTATCGGCTGGTCAATGTCATCACGGATGACGACTCAGCTTGCCTGCAATGCACTGCAGATGGCGCTGTGGCGGCGTAAGCGACCGGAAAATGTCATTGTTCACAGCGACCGCGGCGGGCAATACTGTTCAGCGGATTATCAGGCCCTGCTGAAGCGACATAATCTGCGTGGNCCGCGGGTAGGATCAGGTATCAAAATCTTCTGAGTATGGACACTTTGTGGACGCTCGCAGAGATCATTTACAGCGTTACCTCACCATTAAGCGGATTCAGTGTGGCAGCATTTTGCAGGTATGACCCTGGCCCAAAATGTGGTCGTACTCACCGCACTGCCAGGACCACCACTGGGCCATATCTGCAATCCCACAAAAAAATACCAAAAAACGACATACCCTGCGGCGCACACCTTATTTTGAAAGATCTTCTATGAGTGTGATGCTAAAACGCACATTTATATAACTGCAAACTATGAGATGTGTAATGCGTATTCATTATGTAAATACTAATGTTGTTCAGTCTATCCTGAATGATGGCCCCGCCATCGTTAAAAAAGAATCCGCCTTTAGTCAATGGCTTAAAGGTGTCTCTAACGATCGTGAAATCCTGAAAACTCGCGATGCTAAAATCCTGGGCCGCCGGGTAACAAATATGCCAATGTGTGCTTCCACATGTAAAGCAGAAACCTTTGCCAATGGTATCCCTACCGAATTGCATTTTGTCTGGGAAGGTAACGATATTTCAGAGGAGCACTTGTCTAATATATTGTTAAACGCTGCGATGGTACCAAATTTCAATGTCAATATATGGACGACAAGACCCGGTGCAATTTATTCGACGCTAGAAAAGATGATGAGCTCCGAAACAAATGTGCGCTACAGAAACCTTGCGCGTAATTTTTGTTCGGCAATAACTGTAAAAGATACTAACAAATTATATGATGAGCTTAAATTAAAGCTAAATAGTTATAATGAGCATAGTGCCAATATAAATGCTGGTGAATATCTCGCTTCAATGTTCGCGCGAGAAATCAATGGTATTTACAAAAATTATGCCGCAGCTAGCGATATCACTCGTGCTGCGTTAATGTTCTTAAAAGGCGGCTGCTATCTGGATGTGGATGCTGTTTGTACCTCGCTAAATAAAATCGAAAAATCAAAAATACCGCAGGGTTATTTAATTGGCGCTGTATCTACGGATATTATGGCGAATGCTTTTTTAGTCTCTTTACCTCAGTCAGAAATTTCTAAAACAATTATTGAAACAATGGCAGCGCGTTTAATGTCTGCAGAACCCGATACCAAAATAGCAACGCATGCAAAACCAGATATTGAGGGTAAAACAAAAGATAAGAAAGATAATATGCTGCTATGGGTTAACAAAAGAAGCAATCAGGCAAGTAGATTCTCGAATACCTTAAAAATGACAGGGCCACAATTGCTCACGGACTTAAAGATGTATGAAAAAAGTGGCATCTATTTTAAGGCTGACATTTACTCAACCTCTGATGATTCTTTAAAACAATATGATGAATTGTTTAAACCATTTTTTAAAGCGCGCCTAAAAAACATGCTAACAGAAGAAAAAAGTGCAGGTGAGGTTTTATTCGCTCATCTTGAAGAGTCATTTAATGATTCATCAAGCTGGGCTTATGTTAAAAATATAAAAAAGGATTCGATTACGCTCTAAATATATACAGGTTATATATTCCGTCATGAATGCTCGCATTGCGAGCATTTTTATATCTGGAAAGAAATATCCCACATGCTGTAAGAAAAGTTTCTGGTAATACGCTGCTAATTATCATAATATTGTTTAACACCAAATCCTTTTTGCATGGCAATCGTTTTTTCACCAATTGATACCCTGTTTAGCACGGTATGAAATTTAAAAATATTCCCTTCCTTAACTCTTCCTTTGCTGCCGTACTCTTTTACAATTGCTTCCTGGCCATTGGCGGACGGATTTCTGAGTATAATAATACCATCACCCTGGCAAACAAGAATGGGCACAATGTCAGCAAGGTTAGAAGAATTAATAATAACTTTATGGCCTTTCCCGGTAATAATATATGCTGCTATGTTAAGTAGCTTTGTTCCGCTATTCAGGCTGGCATTGCCATCGCCATAAATATTTACCGTGACCTTTCCCTCTTTTCCATCAATAATGGCGATGTTGGCACCTGCGCCGCCATCAATGACTTCTTCGCGGCCGCTGATAAATATAATATCATTACCTTCGCCGGCATCAATTTTAGCGTTAATGCTGCCGGATACAATGGTGTCGTCGCCTTTTAATAAAGTTCCATCTGCCTGAATTGAATCCTTGCCCTGATTTTCGTGAGTAATATAACCGGTGTCAGGGATCATAACATGTGAAGCGTAAATAAGGTGCGATACCTCATCATCTTTCTCCCTTATTCGTGTGTGAAACCCTTTAAAACCTTCGTTGTCGCTATTGGGATCGGTATTATACGTAATCAGTCCATCTACGCTTCCGGCCATTTCTGGGGTGATATCCACATCCCCGGTCAATGTGGTATAAAAGAGCGGTTTATCGTCTTCATCATTTTTTTGCTCCGGACCAGGGGAATTTTCATTTTCGAGTTTGAACGGGTTATATCTGTCATCAGAATGACCTTCCTGATTTGTTTTTGCCATCCAGGTATAATGAAATAATTTATTGCGTTGTGTTTTTAATATTGTTTGCTGGAAATAACTTTCTCTGGCTTTTCCTCGCGTATTAGCATCAGAAATAGCATCTGCGATCAATTTTGCGCCTAAAAAGAACAGTGCAACACCAAAACCCGTCAGGCCAGATAACACAACACCGGCAATAGCGCCTGCGATGCCAATAGTGGAGGAAATAATCTTTGCAATATCATCTTCTTTTACGCCGTTGATAAAGTTCATCGCGTTAAAAATAATACCAACGGCAGCGCCGCCCGCTTTAAGAAGCACTTTCATTCCTGACGCGTAATTTTCTGATACCAGGGAAAAAGGGTCCATATGCTCAACGAGGCCAGCGCTAAAAGAGAAAGCGTCAGCGGCGGCGGTTTTTAAATATTCGTTTACGGCGAGTTCTTTTTCACTCCTGGTGACTTTCGGGTCGCCCAGAACGCGTGCCAGATAGGTCAGACTGGCAGCGTTAAGCACCGAGGTAAAAGTGGCTTCTCCCTCAATAGCGCGTTTATGACGAAGCTTAACAAACATATTAGCCACAAATTCGCTACGAAGTTTCCTGATCTTTAAATTTTCTGCTCCGCCGTAAAATTTTATCCCTTTTTTGCTGAAAGGGTTAATTGCGCGATCGAATTTAATGCCTTCTTTAACGGCGACAGAGATATAGTTATGCCAGTCGGCATGTAATGGATGTACGGCGGTGTGTTTTCTGGATACATCTTTAATATCCACCGATCTGAAGTATTTTTCTGAGGGATCACATGAGATACCAATAAAGAATTGATGCGTATTTCTCTCCAGCAAATCGGAGTACACTTTATGTGAATCCATATTCACAGTAATAAATGATGCGCTGCCTTTATTAACGGTTACTATAAACTTCGATGAATCAGTAAGCGAAGTAAATACCTTATCAACAGTGGTTTCATGCCCATCATGATTAATGATAAGTTTGGCACCCAGTTTTGACATGGAAAAAAATTCGGTCTGAGCGGCGCTACTTATGCGGAAAAACAGCGTCTTAATAGTTTGCGTATTTATTCTGATGCCAAACTCGATAACGTTTTCTCCTTTCTTTAACGAATTAATAATTCCCGCAGCGGTTGCTTTGATGGTGGACTGTTTCCGGGGAAGGGTAAAGGTAAGGAAACCCTCGCTGTTATACGCCGCTGTGCCCAGCGTGAGGATGTTAGTCGCTTTTAATCTTTGCGGGTTGATTTTTCTTAACTTTCCTGAAATATCAGATTGTAAATTAAAACGACTGAATATCTTTTTTTCTCCCCCTTCCAGCTTTAATTTTTCAATCGAATTTGGTGTTTGTTTTTTCTTTTTACTATTAACGGCCCGTTTCACCCGTGCCGAAGCTATTGGCCGTGTCGGGATATTTTCTGATCTGTTTGCTAAAACGTTATCCAGTAATAATTTGCCACTAAATACCAGCGCGCTTGTACCGGCGAGGGCAGTGGCAACGATGAGTTTATTGTTTCGCGGGACCTGGAGATAAGTTTTTGCTGTGGTGGCCATTGCGGCTGTGGCTATTAGAGGAAGCGCTGTTTTTCCATCGTTTATTATCCCCGTCGAGGCCGCCATACCCAGAGGCGCAGTATTTCCGGCAATGCTCAATTTTCTTTGTTGATTGGCAAACGCGGTGGCGTCACACTGCGTATTAAAGTGTGAATGGGTAACGGTGTGCTTAGGCAGGCGCAGCGTCGTCTCTGTTTTATGCGTGTCGCAGTACAAGAGTGCAGACAAACCCAGCTCGCGTTTCGATTTTTCCACTGCCAGTGCGTGGGCGTTTTCGGCGATATTTATGCTGGCACAAGGAGCGTGAACGGTGCGGTTTTCCACCGTTGCTTTAGTGGAAAATTCAGGCAACGCAGTTGAGTTTGATAAAAAAGCGCGAATGACAGGAGCCTGTGTAGAAGCAGCATTTTCCGATAGAGGCTGGATAATTTCTATACTGGTGTCGATTTCGAAAGCGGGTTTGTCCTGGGGCGGTTTGTTCGGTAAGTCGTGCGCCTGTACCATATTGGCGAGTGCTTTCCAGTAATGGCTGGCTTGTACCAAAAGGTTGGCGATAAAAGCAGGCACCTGTAATAAACGGCGCTGTGGGGCGTGCTCATCGCGCACCCAGTACCTGGCAGCAATGGCGGCAATGGCCAGAATCATAAAGGCATACCCGCAGCCCGGCTCCTCTTCATCGTGCAGGAACTGGCTGGAAAACGCCGCGCCGGCGCAGTCGAGGACGGCGCGGCGGATATAACCGGCCACCCAGGAGATGATATTGATATTATCGGGCAGCAGCCCGGCGGTTAGCCCCAGGGTATGTAACACCGCGATATCAATATTTCTCTTTTCCATTATTGCGGTATAGAGGCTATCAGCGGCAAACAAAATATCGCCAGGGATGCCGGGGAATAGTTTTGCGAGGCCGCGTGCAAGTAACTCGCTCTGTTTATAGTCGCCAGTAATAGAAATCAGTTGTTTGATACAACGACGGCAATCTTCGGTTAAAGGAACCAGTGTTTCTGCGACGGTTTCCGCAGGCAATGTTTCGCAGGCGTCAAACCACTTTTCATCCATCTCCACATAATCAATCGCATCAAACCATGTTTCTTTTTCTTCTGGTTGATCAGGCGTTGTGATTATGTGTCGAAACGGTGATGTATTGTTGACGTTTATCATGATCGTTTCCCTCGCAAAGTGGCAATTCCCTCCGCTTATAACCTTACGATTAGCAAGGTTTCTTTCAGGAAAACGTTTGTAACAACAACCAGGAATTCGCAATGATTGAGCCTGTTTTCCGCGCTTAATTTATTCAATGCGGTGATTTGCCATCCGTTATAATTCCCGCAGGGTATAACAGGAGTATTTATGGAAACCTATGGGCGGCTGGTAACTCGCGCTGCGGTGGCGGCAACCGTGATGGCGTCATTGCTACTGATCATTAAAATTTTTGCCTGGTGGCTTACAGGCTCGGTCAGCATTCTGGCCGCACTGGTTGATTCACTGGTGGATATCGCCGCGTCGCTGACAAACTTGCTGGTGGTGCGCTACTCGCTCCAGCCAGCAGATGAGGAACATACTTTTGGCCACGGCAAAGCGGAATCGCTGGCGGCGCTGGCACAAAGCATGTTTATCTCCGGCTCCGCGCTGTTTCTTTTTCTGACCGGTATCCAGCACCTTGCGCGCCCGGAACCTTTGCAAGCGGCGGGCGTTGGCATTGGCGTGACGCTGATTGCGCTATTCAGTACGGTATTGCTGGTGACTTTCCAGCGCTGGGTGGTGCGCAAAACCCACAGCCAGGCCGTGCGGGCCGATATGCTTCATTATCAGTCTGATGTTATGATGAACGGTGCCATTCTGGTCGCGCTTGGCTTGTCATGGTATGGCTGGCATCGGGCGGATGCGTTGTTTGCGCTCGGTATTGGCGGCTATATTTTATACAGCGCTTTACGCATGGGTTATGAAGCCGTTCAGGCGCTGCTGGACAGAGCGTTACCTGACGCTGAGCGCGAGGAGATTTTTTCTATCGTCACCTCCTGGCCTGGCGTTAGCGGCGCGCATGATTTGCGTACACGGCAGTCGGGGCCGACGCGTTTTATCCAAATCCATATAGAAATGGATGATAACCTGCCGCTGGTGGAGGCGCATCGGGTGGCCGACCAGGTTGAGCAGGCACTTTTGCAACGTTTTCCCGGATCGGATGTGATTATTCATCAGGACCCGTGTTCAGTCGTCCCCCTGGGGCGATAAGTAATACCAGCTTTCGCCTTTTGTTGTAAAAAAGTGAGCCAGACCCGCTTTTTGTGTATAAATTACCACCACATGGGCTGACCTGAATCAATTCAGCAACGATGGATTGATATACTATTTTCAACAGAGTTATTCGCTCCCGTGGGAGTCGCTTCGGGCCACAGAATTTATTTTGCATTCCAAAGTTCAGAGGTAGTCATGATTAAGAAAATCGGTGTGTTGACAAGTGGCGGTGATGCGCCAGGTATGAACGCCGCAATCCGTGGTGTCGTCCGCGCAGCATTGACAGAAGGTCTGGAAGTTGCAGGTATCTATGATGGTTACCTCGGCCTGTACGAAGACCGTATGATCCAGCTCGATCGCTACAGTGTGTCGGACATGATCAACCGTGGGGGCACCTTCCTCGGTTCCGCCCGTTTCCCGGAGTTCCGCCAGGACCACATCCGTGAAGTGGCTATCGAAAATCTGAAAAAACGCAGCATCGACGCGCTGGTGGTGATTGGCGGCGACGGTTCTTATATGGGTGCAAAACGGTTAACCGAAATGGGCTTCCCCTGCATCGGCCTGCCGGGAACTATTGATAACGACGTTGCGGGTACTGACTACACCATCGGTTATTTCACCGCGCTGCAAACCGTGGTGGAAGCCATTGACCGCCTGCGTGACACCTCCTCTTCCCACCAGCGTATCTCTATCGTAGAAGTGATGGGCCGCTACTGCGGCGATCTGACGCTGGCGGCGGCTATCGCCGGCGGGTGTGAATTTATCGTGCTGCCAGAAGTCGAGTTCGACCGTGACGATCTGGTGGCTGAAATCAAAGCCGGTATCGCGAAAGGTAAAAAACACGCGATTGTGGCGATCACCGAACACATTTGCGACGTTGATGAACTGGCGAAATACATTGAAAGCGAAACGCAGCGTGAAACCCGCGCGACCGTGCTTGGCCATATCCAGCGCGGCGGCTCTCCGGTGCCTTACGATCGCATCCTCGCCTCCCGCATGGGCGCTTACGCCATCGAGCTGCTGCTGCAGGGCTACGGCGGTCGCTGCGTCGGTATTCAGAACGAAAAACTGGTGCATCACGACATCATCGACGCTATCGAAAACATGAAGCGTCCGTTCAAAGGCGACTGGCTGGACTGCGCGAAAAAGCTTTACTGATAGCAAATGCCCTCTGCCTGGAGGGCTTTTTTTTGCTCATTATATATTCTAAAGTTATAGCCAATCTTTTTTTATTCTTTAATGATTGGAACGCTTTCTGGCAGGCTGAATTTATCAAAACAGTGAACCAGAGAGAGTGGGCGATGAACAAATGGGGCGTGGGAATAACTTTACTGCTGGCATCGGCCAGCGTGATGGCTAAGGATGTCCAGCTTTTAAACGTGTCTTACGATCCAACGCGCGAGTTGTATGATCAATACAACAAAGCGTTTAGCGCGCACTGGAAAAAGGAGACCGGCGACAACGTGGTGATTCGCCAGTCGCATGGCGGCTCCGGCAAACAGGCGACATCAGTTATCAACGGTATTGATGCAGACGTGGTCACGCTGGCGCTGGCTTATGATGTGGATGCAATCGCCGAGCGCGGTCGCATTGATAAAAACTGGATCAAACGCCTGCCGGATAATTCCGCGCCTTATACCTCAACTATCGTGTTTCTGGTACGCAAAGGTAACCCGAAACAGATTCATGACTGGAATGATTTGATAAAACCCGGTGTTTCTGTGATTACCCCAAACCCGAAAAGCTCCGGCGGCGCGCGCTGGAACTATCTGGCGGCCTGGGGCTATGCGCTGCATCAGAACGGGGGCGATCAGGCCAAAGCGCAAGAGTTCGTCAAAGCGTTGTTTAAAAACGTGGAAGTGCTGGATTCCGGCGCGCGGGGTGCGACCAATACCTTTGTTGAGCGTGGTATCGGCGATGTGCTGATTGCATGGGAAAACGAAGCGCTGCTGGCAACCCATGAGCTGGATAAAGACAAGTTTGAAATCGTCACGCCGAGCGAATCTATTCTCGCCGAGCCAACCGTTTCTGTGGTCGACAAAGTGGCCGAGAAAAAAGGTACGCAGCAGGTTGCCGAGGCGTACCTGAAGTATCTCTACTCGCCGGAAGGCCAGGAGATTGCCGCGAAGAATTTCTATCGCCCGCGTGACCCGCAAGTCGCAGCGAAGTACGCCAATGCATTTCCGAAACTGAAACTTTTTACTATCGATGATGTGTTCGGTGGCTGGAGCAAAGCGCAGAAAGAGCACTTCTCCAACGGCGGCACTTTCGACCAAATCAGTAAACGCTAACCTCTTACCCGACAGCACCGCGCCTGCCGGGTTTTCGCTTTTCCCCTTGCCGTATTCCTGGTTTTCTAACTTCCGCCGCGTTTTGCGTTATCATGCGATCCTTTTAGCAAAGGAAGCGGAACATGAAAAAAGCTTACTGGTTCGTCATTACTCTGCTGACGCTGGTTGTGCTGGCGGCCGCGGGAGGCTGGATTTGGTTGAAAAGCGGCAATCCCGATGCGTTGCGGCAAAAAGTCTTCGGGCAATGTTTACCCAATGCCCGCGAAAATCGTTCTCCCGCGCCTTGCGAGCAGGTCAATCTCCAGGGCGGCTATGTGCTGATGAAAGACCGCAACGGGCCGCTGCAATATCTGCTGATGCCCACTTACCGTATCAACGGTACTGAAAGCCCGCTCCTCACCCAGGCGAATACGCCGAACTTCTTCTGGCAAGCCTGGCAGTCGCGCGACATCATGAGCGAAACACGCGGCAGCGCGGTGCCGGATAGCGCTATTTCGCTGGCGATTAACTCTCGCACCGGGCGTACGCAGAACCATTTCCATATTCATATCTCCTGTTTACGGCCTGACGTGCGTGCGCAGCTCAATGAAAATGCAGCCCGCATCAGTAGCCAGTGGCTGGAACTGCCTGGCGGTTTGCGCGGCCATCAATATCTGGCGCGGCGTGTGACCGAGGCCGAGCTGGTGCAGCGCAGCCCGTTTATGATGCTGGCTGAAGAGGTGCCTGAAGCGAAAGCGCATATGGGGCGCTTTGGGCTGGCCATGGTGCCACAGGCGGATGGGACGTTCGTGCTGCTGGCGACCGAGCGCAACCTGCTTGCCTTTAACCTGGCATCTGCGGAGGAAATTCAGGATCATCAATGCGATATCCTGAAATAACCCTACTATAATTCGCGTTTACTCACTCTGCCTGTCGCCGTAGACTTGCTGAAAAAAACAACAGGAGACAGGCATGTCATTCTGGGCAACGTATCCTCTGGTTCTTCCTTCCCTGATTGTGGGTGTGACCATCGTATTATGGGCAACCTCGCTGTTGCCGGAATTCATCACCGCGCTGTTGTTTTTCGCGGCGGCGATGGTGGCGAAAATTGCCCCGGCAGAGGTGATTTTTGGTGGTTTTGCTTCCTCGGCATTCTGGCTGGTTTTTAGTGGTTTTGTGCTTGGGGTGGCTATTCGCAAAACCGGGCTGGCGGATCGCGCGGCACGGGCACTGTCGGCGCGTCTTGGGGATTCATGGTTGCAAATGGTCGCAAGCGTCGTGTTGCTCAGTTATGCGCTGGCTTTTGTGATGCCATCGAATATGGGGCGTATCGCGCTGCTGATGCCGATTGTGGCGGCGATGGCGGCACGCGCCGGTATCCACGAAGGTACGCGTGCGTGGTACGGTCTGGCGCTGGCGGTCGGTTTTGGTACGTTTCAACTCTCCGCGACTATCTTACCGGCTAATGTGCCAAACCTGGTGATGAGCGGGGCCGCAGAAGGTTCCTGGGGTATTCATCTTAACTATGTTCCTTATCTGCTGCTGCATACGCCGGTGCTTGGGCTGTTAAAAGGGTGCGTGCTGATTGGCCTGATTTACTGGCTGTTCCCCGGTAAGCCGCACCCGGCGCGTGAACAGCTTGCCAGCGGGCCGATGAGCCGGGAAGAGAAAAGGCTGGCGTGGCTGCTGGCGGTGGTGTTGACGCTGTGGGTAACGGAAAGCTGGCACGGCATCGGCCCGGCATGGACGGGTCTTGCAGCGGCTTGTGTGACGCTGCTGCCGCGCGTTGGGTTTATCAATGGCGACGAGTTTTCCAGCGGGGTGAACATCCGCACCTGTATTTATGTCGCCGGGATTTTGGGACTGGCGATCACCGTGACGCACACCGGGATCGGTAGCGCCGTGGGTGATGCGCTACTGCATGTTATGCCGCTTGACCCTGCCAGCCCATTCACCAGCTTTCTCGCCCTGACCGGAACGACAACCGCGCTGAATTTTATTATGACCGCGAATGGTGTCCCGGCGTTGTTCACCACCTTTGCCCAGAGCTTTGCGGATGCGACGGGTTTCCCGCTGCTGTCGGTGATTATGATTCAGGTGCTTGGGTATTCCACGCCGCTGTTACCTTATCAGGCTTCGCCGATTGTGGTGGCGATGGCGCTGGGGAAAGTACCGGCGCGTGCGGGGATGCTGCTGTGCCTGGCACTGGCTGTTGTCACCTACGTGGTGCTGTTACCGCTGGATTATGCGTGGTTTAGCGTACTGGGGAAACTGTAGCAAGACCCTCTCCGCAGAAGGGAGAGGGTAATCGGCGTGGCGTTACGCCTGTTTTGCCGCTTCTGCGGCTTTCACGATCACGGCAAATGCATCTGCTTTCAGAGAAGCACCACCTACCAGCGCGCCATCAATGTCTGGCTGGGTGAACAGCTCCGCTGCGTTACCCGCGTTCACAGAACCGCCGTACTGAATAATCACTTGCTCAGCCACTTTCGCGTCTGCTTTAGCGATATGGTCACGGATAAACTTGTGCACCGCCTGAGCCTGCGCCGGGGTGGCGGATTTGCCGGTACCGATAGCCCAAACCGGTTCGTAAGCAATAACCACGCCTTCAAACGCTGCCGCGCCCTGTGTTTTCAGCACCGCGTCAATCTGGCGTGCGCACACTTCTTCGGTTTTACCGGCTTCGTTTTCCGCTTCGGTTTCACCGATGCACAGTACCGGGATCAGGCCTTGCTCTTTCAGCACGGCGAATTTTTTGGCGATCAGTTCATCGGACTCTTTATGGTAAGTACGACGCTCGGAGTGGCCGATAATGATGTATTTTGCGCCAATATCTTTCAGCATCTCTGCCGAGGTTTCACCGGTAAATGCGCCGGAAAGGTTAACGTCCACGTTCTGTGCGCCGAGGTGGATATGGCTGCCGTCAGCGGCACGTTTTGCCAGATCCAGATAGACTTCCGGCGGCGCAATTGCGACGGCACAACCTGTTACGCCTGCCAGCTCGGTACGCAGGTTTGTAACCAGTTCGTTTACCATATGGCGGCTGCCGTTCAGTTTCCAGTTACCCATCACTAAAGGATGTCGCATTTTTTCTCTCCACGCGCTTGGCGAATTAAGGAATATGGCCGCCCTTCAGGGCAGCATGGTCTGTGAAACAGTATAGAGATTCATCCCGGCAAAGGCTTTGCTTTTTATCATTTATTGTTACCTCCGGGCAGATCAGATAGCGTCAGCTTAATCGGTTCAACAGCGAAGGTCAGCCCTTTTTCGCCGTTATCTGCCACCACATAGCGCACGGCGCCATCCGCTTGTGTGTAGTACGCTTTTCCTTTGCCGCTACTGAGCAATTTTTGCAGCTTTTGCGTACTTTGCGCGCTGGTAAGCCCCGGGGAAAAAGCACGAATAAACGCCGCCATATACGCCTGCGCTTTCGCTTTGGCTGCTTTCTGCTCCGGCCCCTGGACGGGAAGCCAGGTAATCTGCATGGATTTGATTTTCAGCGTGCCGCGCTCAAGGCCGGTGGAGGCGTACAGATTATCGTTAATGCTGGTTGCAGCACGCGTCAGATTCGCCTGATCGCTGCGGCTTTCTACGGCGCGGAATTCGTTAAGCGCCAGCTGCGGATTGTCCTTATTAAACTTTTCCCGAAACTGGCTGATTGAGAAATCAAAAGTCGGCGCGCCGGGCAGTAAATAAGGCGCTGTCACCACGCCAGCGCTCTCTTCTGCCATTGCAGGGAAGCTGAAAACCAGCGCTGAAAATAGCAACCATGCCTGATAACGCCACGTTTTCATTAACTTTGTCCTCTTACAGTGTGCTCAAGATTAAAACGGTATCCGGCTGGCTTGTCAAAAACTCCCGTTGCCAGGGTACACTAGGCGCAATGACAGAAAGAAGGAATTTGCATGGGCATACAGCAGTGGCTGTTTTCGTTTAAGGGGCGTATCGGTCGCCGGGACTTCTGGGTCTGGATAATCCTCTGGGTCTTGAGTATGACGCTGCTTTTTGCGCTGGCAAATGGCGGGATGCTTGATTTCCAGATGGCGGCGTTTCTCCTGGTGTGCCTGGTCTGGCCGACCGCCTGCGTGATGGTGAAACGCCTGCACGATCGTGGTCGCCACGGCGGCTGGGGGCTGTTGATGGTGCTGGCGTGGATGCTGCTTTCCGGCCACTGGGATATGCTCAACGGCACCCTTGCCTGGCTGGTGGGGCGCTTTCTGCCGGTGGTTATCATCGTGATGATGCTCATTGACCTGGGCGCGTTTGTGGGCACCCAGGGGGAGAATAAATACGGCAAAGCAACGCTCGACGTAAAATACCGCTGATCACCAGTAGTGTTCGGCGGTGATATGCCCCGGTCGGCGGCGCAAGTGCTTGGTCATCTGGCGGGTATCTTTCAGGAGCTGCTGCGTATCGCGCACCATTTGCGGGTTACCGCACAGCATCACATGGCTGGTTTCGGTGTTCATCGCCAGCCCAACGGCCTCTTCCAGCGCACCGCTTTCAATCAGCGCGGGCACTCGCCCGGTTAGCGAGCCGGGGAGCGTTTCGCGGCTGACCACGGTCTGAATACGGAGTTTGCCTTCGTAGCGCTTTTGCAGCTCCAGCATCAGCGGCAAGTAGCTTAAATCAGCGGCGTAGCGCACCGCGTGCACCAGCACCAGGTTTTTGAAGCGCTCCAGGTCCTTGCCTTCTTGCAAGATAGACAAATACGGGCCGATCGCCGTGCCGGTTGCCAGCATCCATAGCGTGTCGCAGTCCGGCACCTCTTCAAGCACAAAAAAGCCTGCCGCGTCACTCACCACTAAAATTTCATCGCCCGGCTGCAGCGCTGCCAGGTGCGGGCTGAGTTTTCCTTCCGGGACAGTCACCAGATAAAACTCCAGGTCGGGGTTACTCGGCGCGTTGACGTAAGAGTAGGCGCGCTGGACGCGCTCGCCGTCAATTTCCAGCCCGAGCTTGGCGAATTGCCCGGCCGTGAAGGGGTGAATGGGGGCATGAACGGTGAGGCTGAAGAGTGCATCGGTCCAGAACTGCACCTTTGTGACTTTTCCTGTAACCCAGTCCGCCATGTTTTCCTCCTGTTTTCTGGCAATACCTTATCTTCGTGCCTGTCTCCTGAGATTTCCAGCCCGCCGGGGCCGGAAAGCTCAATTGAACAAATTCCTTTAAAGTATATGACGCTGCACTTCCGGGTCTTTACGATCCAGATAATGAATGGATTTTATGCGACGAATCGTGCGCGATTTCCCGCGAATCAACAGCGTTTCGCTGGTGGCGATATTCCCCTTGCGGGTGATGCCGTCCAGCAAATCGCCTTTGGTGATGCCGGTTGCGGAGAAAATCACGTTATCGCTGCGCGCCATTTCATCCAGGCGTAATACATTCCCGGCTTCAATACCCATGCCACGGCAGCGTTTCAGCTCCTGCTCGCCGATGCGGCGATTCTCTTCGCTGTCGCCTTTTACCTGATGGCGCGCCAGCAAGCGGCCCTGCATGTCACCATCGAGCGCGCGGATCACCGCAGCGGAAACCACACCTTCCGGCGCGCCGCCGATGCCGTACAGCACGTCCACTTCGCTGTCGGGCATACAGGTAAGGATAGAGGCGGCCACATCACCGTCAGGAATAGCGAAGACGCGTACACCCAGGTTTTGCATCTCTTTAATCACGGCGTCGTGCCGCGGTTTGGCGAGAATCGTCACCGTCAGCTCAGCCAGCGGTTTTCCCAGCGCTGTGGCGATATTGCGCAGGTTTTCTTCAAGCGAAAGCGTGAGATCGATAGCGCCTTTCGCTGCGGGGCCAACAATCAGCTTTTCCATGTACATATCCGGCGCGTTCAGGAAGCAGCCTTTGTCGCCCACCGCCAGCACCGCGAGAGCATTCGCCTGGCCCATTGCCGTCATGCGCGTGCCTTCAATCGGATCGACTGCGATATCCACCGCGTCGCCGTTGCCGCTACCGACTTTCTCACCGATAAACAACATCGGGGCTTCGTCGATTTCCCCTTCGCCAATGACGATGGTGCCGTCGATATTGAGCTGGTTAAGCATGATGCGCATAGCATGCACCGCTGCGCCGTCGGCCGTATTTTTGTCGCCGCGTCCCAGCCACTTATAGCCAGCAAGCGCCGCAGCTTCGGTAACACGGGAGAATTCGATGGCAAGTTCTCGTCTCATAACACACTCTGTAGTGAAAGAAATTGCGCAAAGTTTATCACAGAGGAGGGGAGGCGCCCTCTCCCGAGGCAGGAGAGGGCGGGAGAGCGGTGTTACTCTTCGTGATCTTCCCACGCCTGCGCGCGTTTGACGGCTTTTTTCCAGCCGCTGTAACGGTAGTTGCGCTCGGTGGTTTCGATACCGGGGCGGAATTCGCGCTCGATAACGGCTTTTTCCTGTAACTCATCCAGGTTTTGCCAGAAACCGACCGCCAGCCCGGCCAGGTAGGCGGCACCCAGCGCTGTAACTTCACGCACTTCCGGGCGCTCCACGCGGGTGCCGAGAATATCGGACTGGAACTGCATCAGGAAGTTATTGGCAACGGCACCCCCGTCCACACGCAGAGCGTGCAGGCGAATACCGGAATCCGCCTGCATCGCTTCCAGCACGTCGCGCGTCTGGAAAGCGATAGATTCCAGCGTCGCACGAATGATGTGGTTAGCATTCACCCCACGGGTTAAACCGAAAATCGCGCCACGCGCATAGGGGTCCCAGTAGGGCGCGCCGAGGCCGGTAAAGGCGGGCACAACATACACCCCGTTGGAGTCTTTCACTTTGGTGGCAAAATATTCTGAATCGAAAGCGTCGCTGATAAGCTTCATCTCATCACGTAACCACTGGATGGATGCCCCAGCCATAAACACCGCGCCTTCGAGGGCATAATTCACTTCCCCTTTCGGGCCGCAGCCAATGGTCGTCAGCAGACCATGCTCCGATTTCACCGCTTTTTCACCGGTGTTCATCAGCATAAAGCAGCCGGTACCGTAAGTGTTTTTTGCCATGCCCTCTTTGACGCAAAGCTGGCCGAAGAGCGCCGCCTGCTGATCGCCCGCAATCCCGGCGATAGGAATACGCGTGCCGCCTTTACCGCCAATGTTGGTCTGGCCGTAAACTTCAGAGGATTTGTGCACCTGAGGCAGCATGGCGCGCGGAATATCCAGCGCTTCCAGCAATTTGTCGTCCCAGTCCAGCTTGTGGATATCAAAGAGCATGGTGCGCGACGCGTTGGTGTAATCCGTTACATGAACGCGGCCTTGGGTCATTTTCCAGATAAGCCAGGTATCCACGGTGCCGAACAGCAGCTCGCCGCGTCTGGCCCGCTCGCGCGAACCCTCTACATGGTCGAGGATCCATTTCACTTTAGTGCCGGAGAAATAGGGGTCAATCACCAGACCGGTGGTGTCGCGCACATAATCTTCCAGGCCGTCGCGTTTTAGCTTCTCGCAAATATCCGCCGTGCGGCGGCACTGCCAGACAATAGCGTTATAAATCGGTTTACCCGTTTCACGCTCCCAGACAATCGCGGTTTCGCGCTGGTTGGTGATGCCGATAGCGGCAATTTGATCGGAGCTGATATCTGCTTTCGCCAGCACTTCCACAAGCGTAGAGCTTTGCGATGCCCAGATCTCCATCGGGTCGTGTTCAACCCAGCCTGGCTTCGGGTAAATTTGTTCAAATTCGCGCTGAGAAACGCTGATGATGTTGGCGTCGTGGTCCATTACAACTGCGCGGGAGCTGGTGGTACCCTGGTCGAGCGCAACGATATATTTTTTGTCAGTCATGATTATGGTCCCGTAGTCACATTACAGCGAAGCTTTTTGTTGTGCGGTGGAGGCGTCTTTTTTGTCTTCAACCTCCGCGAGGTTGCACGGCAGATGCCGGCAAATCAGCTTCTTATACGCGAAAGCACCCACTATCGCGCCAGCGATTGGCCCAAATAGCGGAACGAGGAAGTAAGGAATATCCTTACCGCCGGTAAAGGCAACATTGCCCCAGCCTGCGAGCCAGGCGAGGGTTTTCGGCCCGATATCACGCGCCGGGTTCATGGCGAAGCCGGTCAGTGGCCCCATCGAGGCCCCAATGACAGCAATCAGCAAGCCTATCAGCAGTGGCGCCAGTGGGCCGCGCGGTACGCCGTTACCGTCGTCCGTCAGCGCCATGATAAGACCCATAAGGATAGCGGTGATGGTCATTTCTACTGCGAAGGCCTGCACAAAATTAAGATGTGCGTTGGGATAGGTAGAGAATATGCCTGCCAGATCAAGACTTTCGACGCTACCGCGCAGCATATTGTGCGATTGCTCGAAATCGAAGAAAAGATTGTAATAAAGCCCGTAAACCAGTGCGGCGGCGCAAAATGCACCGACAAATTGAGCAAGAATAAAAGGAACAACTTTACGTTTATCAAAATCGGCAAACAGCCATAGCGCGATCGTCACGGCGGGGTTGAGGTGTGCGCCGGAAACCCCTGCGGTCAGGTAGATGGCAAGCGCCACGCCCAGGCCCCAGATAATGCTGATTTCCCATTGTCCGAAGCTTGCACCGGCCACTTTCATCGCTGCAACACAACCCACACCGAAGAAAATCAACAGCCCGGTGCCGAGAAACTCGGCGATACACTGACCCTTTAAGGTAGGAGTCTGACTCATAATCGGAACCTGCAATAGTTGAGTGGTTATTATGAACAGAAGAGGTCTGACTTCCCCTGTTTTCGTGTATACATAGTGTTAATTTATCGTTAACGAGCAAAAACGAGAAATATCGAAATCAAAATATGTGTACTGTGTCAATAAAATGAGCGTTTTCGCGCGAAAGTTCTGGTTTTTTGCTCTCATACGAAATGAGAGCTGAATCAATTTTGTTGCCCGGAATGTAACAATTTAGGGGTAGCGGTACGTAATGCACCAGGTCTATGCTGAAAAGTGTTGCAAAGCGCAAACAGCGTGGCTCGGCGCTGGACAGGGACTGGCGCGATTCATACAATCGGTAACAAGCGAATTACGCGAACAAACAATTAAGGCGTCGCCGGTATTCGGGACGAGGATTTTTAAATACACGCATTATTCGGTGGCAGGTAACATAAGTATCTGCGGCCTGAGAAGTGAAGTGTATATCCATCAACGCCTTGCAACTCAGGAGAGGTATGACAATGTCATTAGAAGTGTTCGAGAAACTGGAAGCAAAAGTACAGCAGGCGATTGATACCATCACGCTGCTGCAGATGGAAATCGAAGAGCTGAAAGAGAAAAATAACAGTCTGGCTCAGGAAGTTCAGTCTGCTCAACAAGGTCGCGAAGAGCTGGAGCGTGAAAACAACCAGTTAAGAGAGCAACAGCACGGCTGGCAGGAGCGTTTACAGGCGCTGCTGGGCCGGATGGAAGAGGTCTGATTATTCGCGCACTGGCGCAGACATTTTAGCCTGCTTTTGCCCCTCCTTTATTAACGCTATTCTGGCAGGGGCAATTGCTGGTGAGTTGTGCACCCGCATTTAAAGCGTTTTAAACCTGGCATTGCTTTTCTCCGTGTGATAATAATCCACCCTGAGATATTTATTCTGTTCCCGGTCCTGTGTTATTTTATTAGCCAGTTGGCGCTATTAAGCACATCTATTATATTATTAATATAATTTTCAGTATTAATTTTAGTGGCAATGATTTTATAAACCTCCAAAATATATTGGGAGAATATGAATATGCCTGATTTTCTTTCGCTTTATGAGCAACATCGAAGAAATACAGGGAATCATACTAACTGGCTGGATAATCGACAAGAACGTCAGGCTTTACAGGATGAACATGTAATTGATTTATCCAGACATGCCGGGGATTTAAGACAAAGAGGGCGAGCGCAAGCGCTGCTGCAATTATTATCCTTTCTTAGCCTAATACAAAATACAAATACCACGCCCGCGCTCCGTTCGGTGACTAAAAAAACTGGTGAATATGATCTGTTAAACGATCGGCAATTGACGAAGGATTATCAAAAAACAATTTACCCCGCCCTGCATGTACTGCAGGATGCGCCGGTAACACCGCTGGCGAAACGGGTTGCAAAACGCCATATAGAGGGAATTAACGCGCAGACAGCGGTATTCAAAACAAGTAAGCCAGAATTGTTTGTGCTGGTGAAAGAAGATTTTCACCAGGACGTGGATGATGATATTTATAAGTTTTCCTTGAGGAGACATATTCCCGGCGAGATCGCCTCTATCCAGCGGTTAATTAAGCAGAACCGACTGCGGGAAAATGGTGTACTGGCAACAGAAGAAACCACAAGACTCATTAAATTGTTCGATGATTATATTATTTACAGCTCCGCGCTGGATAAAATAAAACACTGTTTAACAAAGAAAGCACCAAAAAGCCTCCTGCTTGAAAAGGCGACCGCATTGTTTGGGTTAACGGGAGACGGTCCCGAAATTGACAATCAGCGGCTCGCTTTAAAAGTCCAACTTTATCATTTAGAAAAATTAGTCAAAGAAAAATTTGATATTGTTTTTCGCCCCTTTTTACTTACACCTAATCCGAAAAATCACTACGACAGCACTTACGAATCGAGCGAGCAGGAACTGGCGGGGGAATTGATCGAGGATGTTATTGTAAATAATCACGGTGTTCCCGAAGGCCATACGATCATCTATGGGCCTGCCTACCAGGCCAGAAAGTCATTAGTTGCATACGCTTTGTATATTTCCGGCATTCATTCAGCGGAACAGTTAACAACATATTCTGCTGTTGATAAACTGAGTTTTTATAAATGGCTGCTGGTGGGGCTTGAAGAATATATAACAGAAAATGATGATGATTTAGTGAGTGAAATTGCTAACCACTTTTACTTTTCACTTTATCATCATTATCTGGCTAATCCTGATGTTAATTTGGCTATCAACGACAGCAAAGTTAAAAAAATGAGCGCTTTTAATCGCAATGATAAAATTGATGCGCTGATTTATCATTTTAACTCCGACATTGAAGTTAAATATAATTCGAAAAGAAATATGAGCGAATTGTTTCTGTTTCTTGCTCAGGAGTTTTTGCTTCCCTCGGGTTTGGCTAAAAGCAAAATCACAAGATCGGTTTTTTTGAAAAATAAATTGGCAGGTAAATTCAGTAAGCAGAAGCCTCTCGATAAAAGCAGCTTAGCCGACATGAGTTTTAACAAAATCCACCCCAACAAAAAAGGCCCGAAAAACAGGGTGAGAAAACCCAGCCGCAAGGATTATCCCGATGATGAGACTTACCTGCAAGACAAGCTAAAGTATGAGAAATATATAAAAGAGCGAGTCGCGCTGGGGGCGAATTATGATCATACCAGGCGCAAAAAAATTGCTATTGATAAAATAAAACAACTGGAGAAGACGCATCAACATAAAATCATACATCAATCAGAGGGTGGCTTCACGCTGACTACTGCGCAGAACGATCGGGGGCAAATATTGGTGCTTAGCGCACACGCCTGGTCGGAGAGGTATACCAATCAGCTAAGATTGCCAAAGGGTAAAAAAATCTATTTTTTAGGGCCTGATGGTAAAGTTTTACTTGAGGCTCCGGAAAAGGAGGGGTTGCTACCTTCGTCTTATCTGGTTGCCGGGAAAAAACACCCGGCGATATTTAGCACCTTTACGGAAGAGGGTATTACGTTATTAACCAGTAAAGAATCGCAACACGTTGCTCTTGAGCAAGCCAAAAATTACAGGCTAAAACATTACGAAGTAACGCCCGAGGAAGAACTCACGCTGGCGGTGATTGAGAACAGGCTTAAAACTGACGGCACCAAAATGGATTTTCTTGTGGTTGATGAACTGGCCGGAGAGAAAAAACTGTCGGATGTGATCAATCTGATGAAGCAGGGTAAGCTGCTGCAAGAATATAACAAAATTATTTTCTACGCTTGCCGGGAGATAAAAAAGGCTGGTGCAATGAAGTCTGACGGCCTTAAGAATGCCTATAAAATAATGTTTATTGATATGCCTGTTCCCGCACAAGTTCCGGCGAAAAGGAGCCTGTTTGATAATACCTCTGCCGCGAGTTTTTCATTTGACGGGTATTACCTTTATGAGCGCATTGAAATAGAGGGCGAGAGCGTCGAAACTTTCTTCGAAGGCATCTCCCCTTATCTTGACGATTAACCAGGCGTATTTGTCCTGGACACTATGAAAGCGGCGGCCGGAAGACAGCACAAAAAAACGGGCCAGTTTCCCGGCCCGTTTTGCGTAATAAGTTGATTTGCCTTACTCGATATCCAGCGGATCTTCCGACAGGATAATACCGGTGTTATCGGCATAAAGATGATCGCCGGAGAAGAAGGTCACGCCGCCAAAATTGACGCGGACATCGCTTTCGCCAATGCCTTCACCTGCCGCGCCGACCGGGATGGCCGCAATTGCCTGAATACCAATATCCAGTTCTTCAAGGTCATCAACCTGGCGCACCGCGCCGTAGACCACAATACCTTCCCACTCGTTTTGCACAGCGGTACGTGCGAGCTCAGCGTCGATTAAGGCACGGCGCACAGAACCCCCGCCGTCAACCAGCAGGACACGACCACGGCCATTCTCTTCGAGCAGATCGTAAAGCAACCCGTTATCCTCGAAACATTTCACCGTGATGATTTGCCCGCCAAAAGACGACCGCCCGCCAAAATTGGAGAACAGAGGTTCTACGACGTTGATCTCTTCCTGATAGATATCACAAAGCTCAGAAGTATCGTATTTCATAGGTTTAACGTTCAGTTGCTTCAAGAGTAGTCAGTATATCGCGCATCACTCGCTGTTGGCAAAATCATCGATTCTGAAATGATCTTTATGCTTTAAAAATTCAGCTGGCTGGCAACGATACCGATGACAAATAACAAATTCGTCAGCAATGCGCCTTTCACCGTGCGTTCCAGCATGGGCGGCATGGCGCGCGGGTCTCGCTCACGTAGCACAAAGCGCGCCTGTTTGATAAGTAACGGCGCTGCCAGCACAAACAGCCAGCCCCAGACGCTTTGTAAAGAGAGCAGGTTAAACAATGCCAGGCAAAGTAACGCGCCAGCGAGTAAACAGGCGTGATAACGGCGCGCATTGACCGGGCCTAAACGCACCACCAGCGTGTATTTACCGTTGGCGCGATCGCTATCAATATCACGTAAATTGTTGATATTGAGCACTGCCGTGGCAAGCAAACCACAGGCCGTCGCAGGCAGAAAAACTGCCGGGATAAACATATGTGCCTGTAAATACCAGCTGCCTATCACGCTCAGCCAGCCGAAAAAGATAAGCACGGAGATATCACCCAGGCCCAGGTAACCATAAGGACGCTTACCGATGGTGTAGGTAATTGCGGCGATAATCGACAGCACGCCGAGCGCCAGAAACCCCAGAAAATCCGCCATCGACTGTGTTGCAACTGTAACCAGCAGCAGCCCGGATATGCAGCTCAGCACAATCACAATAATCAATGCACGCCTCATCTGCGCAAAGTTGATGACACCTTTTTGCATACCACGCAGCGGCCCGATGCGATCCGGCTTATCGCTGCCTTTTACCGCATCGCCGTAATCATTGGCCAGATTTGAGAGGATTTGCAGCAAACCGGCGGTTAGCAGCGCAAGCACCGCCACCAACGGATCGAAAAATCCCTGCCACCAGGCGAGTGCCGTACCGACGACAATAGCGGCGAAGGCGAGAGGTAACGTTTTGGGTCGCAGGCTTTCCAGCCATGCCTGTGTGCGGCTTAAAGTTTGCGTTTCATTCATACATAAGAACCAGCTAACAAAAATGGGGGGGCAGGCCCCCATCAAGTGTGATGAATACAGATTATCGCGATTATAAGATAAAACGGCTCAGATCTTCATCTGCCACCAACGCATCAAGGTGCTTACTAACATAATCTGCGTCAATGATTATGGTTTCTCCGTTCAAATCACTGGCTTCATAGGAGATATCTTCCATCAAACGCTCCAGCACCGTATGCAAACGACGCGCGCCGATATTTTCCGTCGATTCGTTCACCTGCCATGCCGCCTGCGCGATACGCTTGATACCATCGTCGGTAAATTCGATGTTCACCCCTTCGGTCGCCATCAGCGCTTTGTACTGAACGGTAACAGACGCGTTCGGCTCGGTCAGGATGCGTTCAAAATCTTCGGCGGTCAGCGCCTGCAACTCAACGCGAATAGGCAAACGCCCCTGCAATTCCGGGATCAGGTCTGACGGGCTGGCAACCTGGAACGCGCCGGAGGCGATAAACAGAATGTGGTCAGTTTTTACCATGCCGTGCTTGGTGGAAACGGTGCAACCTTCTACCAGCGGCAGCAGATCGCGCTGCACGCCTTCGCGGGAGACATCCGGGCCGGAGGTGTTGCCGCGTTTACAGATTTTGTCGATTTCGTCGATAAACACGATCCCGTGCTGCTCAACCGCCTCGATAGCATCCTGTTTCAGCTCTTCCGGGTTCACCAGCTTCGCCGCTTCTTCTTCAATCAGCAGCTTCATCGCATCTTTAATTTTGAGCTTGCGCGGCTTCTGCTTCTGGCCGCCCAGGTTCTGGAACATTGACTGAAGCTGGTTCGTCATCTCTTCCATGCCCGGAGGCGCCATGATCTCTACGCCCATCGGTGCGGCGGCGAGATCGATTTCGATCTCTTTATCGTCCAGTTCGCCTTCGCGCAATTTTTTACGAAAAGATTGACGGGCGGCTGAGGGTTCAGAAGTTTGCTCTGGCTGGCCCCAGTTGTTTTTGGCCGGTGGGATGAGCACATCCAGAATTCGCTCTTCCGCTAACTCTTCCGCGCGGTAGCGGTTTTTTTCAATTGACTGGCTGCGCACCATTTTCACTGCGGCATCGGTCAGATCGCGGATGATAGAGTCCACTTCTTTACCAACATAGCCAACTTCGGTGAATTTCGTCGCTTCGACTTTAATAAAAGGCGCGCTGGCCAGTTTCGCCAGACGACGGGCGATTTCGGTCTTACCGACACCGGTTGGGCCAATCATCAGAATATTTTTCGGCGTCACTTCATGGCGCAGCTCTTCATCAAGCTGCATGCGACGCCAGCGGTTACGCAGAGCAATAGCGACAGAACGCTTCGCGGCGTCCTGACCGATAATATGTTTGTCCAGTTCGCTGACAATTTCGCGTGGGGTCATTTCAGACATGGGAGATCCTTACGCTTTAGAGGGTAATTCTTCGATAGTGTGGAAGTGGTTGGTATAGATGCAGATATCGCCCGCAATCCCCAACGCCTTCTCCGCAATTTCACGCGCGTTAAGCTCGGTGTTTTCCAGCAGCGCCCGCGCTGCGGCCTGAGCGTATGGCCCGCCGGAACCGATGGCGATCAGGTCATTCTCTGGCTGAATCACGTCACCATTCCCGGTGATGATGAGCGAAGCGGTTTCATCGGCAACCGCCAGCAGCGCTTCCAGCTTGCGCAGCATACGATCGGTACGCCAGTCTTTAGCCAGCTCAACTGCCGCTTTGACCAGGTGGCCCTGGTGCATTTCCAGCTTGCGTTCAAATAATTCAAATAGCGTGAATGCATCGGCGGTACCGCCAGCAAACCCTGCAATCACTTTGTCGTTGTACAGGCGACGTACTTTTTTCACGTTGCCTTTCATCACCGTATTGCCCAGTGTTGCCTGGCCATCGCCTGCGATCACGACATGACCGTCACGGCGTACGCTTACTATAGTTGTCACGAGCAGACCCCCTGGTTAACCATGCAGAATACAGACCCCGCACAGAGTACGGGGCAGAATGCAATTATAAATGGGGGAGTTTTTGGGGGTTTCAACCCCCGGAGGCCAGACGAATGCAGTTTGTGTGACCGGCCAGCTTCAGACGGCTAATCGTGGCGTCGGCATTTTCCTTACCTTTCAGCGGGCCAATGACCACGCGGTTCCAGCCATTATTGTTGGTGATATGGGAGTCAAAACCTTCAAAAGCCAGCTGTGCGCGGACAGATTCCGCCTGATCCTGCACTTTGAACGAACCGCACTGAACCAGCCAGCGGCGCTCATCTTTTTTCTCCGCCGTGGCTTTTGGCGCAGGCGTTTCGCGCACAACTGGCGCGGCAGGCTGCGTTTGCGCTTTTGGCTGCGACGGCGTTGTGTGCGGCGGTGTTTGCACCAGATCCTGATACGGCTGCGACGTAGCCGCTTTTTGTTGCTGCGGCTGTTGTACCGGCTGGGTACGCGGCTGTTGAACAGGTTGGGTCTGCGCCCACTGCTGCTGTGCCTGGCGCTCCTGGCGCTGGCGCTGCAAGGTTTGCTGGCGCTGCTCCGCCGTCTGCTCGTTCCACGGCACTTCGCTTAACTGCGTAGGCTGCTGGCGCATATCCGCCTGCATTTGGGCTAAAAGCTGGCGCTGCTCGTCAGTGAGCTGGTCGGCATTTTTAACTTCCCCACCGGCAGAAGGTTCGGTTGGCGCACGCACGCCCGGCTGGCGGCTCTCCAGCTCTTTAATATAGCGCCAGCGTTCTTCCGGTTTCGGCGGCAGGCCGTTGCCCGTGACCTTTTGATTTTGTAGTGCTTCGGATTCTTCTTTTTTGTGGTGGGTAATAAAATAAAGGCCACCGATAAAGGCAACCAGCACAGCGGACGCAATCGCGACCATGGCTGGAGAGACCGCAGACGTACTACGTTGTTTTTTCCTGGGTGTGCTCTTTTTGCGCCGCTCAGGAGCCGACCGGCTGCGGCGTACATAATCTCGTTGTGCCACTATCGTTTCGCTGTCTTTATATTTCGTTTATCAGCCCGCCATGTTACTTAAGCGACGGGCTTTTGACCAGAAGAGGGCGACGGAAAGCCGCCGCCTTTACTTAAGCGCCTGCGTAGAACCGCGCAGAACTAATTCACACTCCAGCAGACGCGAACCGCTACTGACGCTGTGCCCTTGCAGCTGCTCAAGCAGCAGAAGCATCGCTTCGCAGCCGATTTTATAGCGCGGCTGAGACACCGTGGTTAACGGCGGATCGCTGTATTCCGCCAGCGCAATATTATCAAAACCAATAATCGATAAATCTTTTGGGATGCGTAAACCCTGGCGTTTTGCCTGGGAGAGTGCGCCCAGCGCCATCACATCGCTGTGACAGAACACGGCGGTGGGCGGTTTCGGCAGCGCGAGCAGTTTTTCCAGCGCGCGCGCACCGGCCTCAAAGGTAAAGTCGCCGCGCGTGATGTAATGCGGATCGACGGTCGTCCCGGCGCGGCGCAGCGCCTGCACGTACCCTTGCAGACGGTAGTGGCACAGCGGCATCTCTTCCGGCCCGGCGATACAGCCAATCAGCTGATGCCCCTGATCCTGCAAATAATTGACCGCATTAAACGCCGCAGTCAGGTTATCGATATGGACGGTGGGCAGTTCCAGCTCTGGCGCGAACTCATTCGCCATCACCATGGGCGGCAAATTACGCTGCTCTTCAATACTGGCATCAAAGGGGAGGCGTGAGCCAAGCAGCAGCATGCCGTCGATCTGCTTGGTAATAATTAAATCGATAAATGTTTTTTCTTGCTGATTTTGATGCGCGCAGTCGCCAATCAGCACCAGATAACCCTGCGCGGCTGCGGTGACTTCAATGCCGCGAATAATTTCACTGAAAAAGGGGTCACAGATATCCGGCACAATCACCAGGATAGTGCGCGATTCGTTACGTTTAATATTTCGCCCCAACGATTGCGGTAAATAGCCCACTTCCATTGCCGCTTGCTCTACCCGGTGACGGGTTGCTTGCGACACTTTATCCGGGTTCATTAACGCACGGGACACGGTTGCCGTAGAAACCTTTGCTTTCATGGCAACATCTTTCATAGTCGCTGCCGCGACCTGACTTTTGGGTTTCACCTTGTTCTCCTCGCATGCACGGCGCAGGCGTAGTCACATTTTTATCAGATAGTTAAACCCAGCGGTTACAGAATTTTCATGAAAAGTGTGATGGAAGTTGAATTTTATGCGCAACCTCGCATTAGCTTTCAATCGGGTCTACATCCAGCACCCATTTCACCCGGCGCGCTTCCGGGAGGGTGTTAACCAGCGCCAGCGCGCCGGTAACGATATGCTGCAGGCGAATACGTGAAGGGTGCTGAAGCAAGATTTGCCAGCGGTAACGCCCGGCGCGCTTCGCCGCAAGCGCCGGGACCGGGCCGAGGATCCACAGCTGATTGTCTGCCAGCGGGCTTGCCTGTAGCAGGTTACGCAACTGCTGCAAAAACAGCGGCGCGTGCTGGTTGTTCTGATCTTCGGCACGAATTAACACATGGCTGGTCCACGGCGGCAATTGCAGCGTTTGCCGCTCTGCCAGCGCTTGCTCAGCGAAGGTGTCATAACCTTTATAGAGTAGCGTTTGCAACAGAGGATGCTCAGGGTGGTGGGTTTGCAGGACGACTTCACCCTGCTTACCGGCACGCCCGGCGCGGCCTGACACCTGGGTATAGAGCTGAGCGAACCGCTCCGCCGCGCGGAAATCCGCCGAGAACAGCGCGCCGTCAACATCCAGCAGGGCTACCAGCGTGACGTCCGGGAAGTGATGCCCTTTGGCCAGCATCTGCGTGCCGATAAGAATACGCGCGCCGCCGCGATGCACCGCGGCAAGCTGCTGTTCCAGCGCGCCTTTGCGACTGGTGGTGTCTCTGTCGATACGCGACACCGGCACGCCAGGGAACAGAGGGGCCAGCGCGTGCTCCAGCTGTTCGGTGCCAATCCCGACGGGTACCAGGTGCGTGGAGCCGCAGGAGGGGCACTGGCGCGGCACCGGGCGCTGGCTGTCGCAATGGTGGCAGCGCAAATGCTGCTGCGCCTGATGAAAGGTGTAATAGTGGTCGCAACGCGGGCACTCGGCGATCCAGCCACAATCGTGGCACAGCAGCGCCGGGGCGAAACCACGGCGGTTAAGGAACAAAATCACCTGGTTGCCCGCCTGCAAATGCTGGCGCATGCGGTTTATCAGCGCCGGGGCCAGCCCCGCTTGCAGCGCCTGGCCTTTCATATCCAGCACGTGCTGGTTTGCCGGGCGCGCGTTACCGGCGCGGCGGGTCAGGCGCAGCAGGCGGTATTTTCGCGCCCGCACGTTATGCAGCGTTTCCAGCGCGGGCGTCGCCGAGCCAAGAATTATCGGGATCTGCTCGCTGTGCGCGCGATAAACCGCCAGGTCTCTGGCGTGATAACGCCAGCCCTCTTGCTGCTTATAAGAGCTGTCGTGCTCTTCATCAATCACAATCACGCCGAGGTTTTTAAACGGGGTAAACAGCGACGAGCGTGTGCCGATAACAATCGCTGCTTCGCCGCTTTTCGCTTTCTGCCAGGTGCTCAGGCGTTCGCTGTCATTTAGCCCGGAATGGAGCACCTCGACCGGCGCGTTAAACCGCTCGCGAAAGCGGGCGATAGTTTGCGGCGTCAGGCCAATTTCCGGCACCATCACCAGCGCCTGCTTGCCCTGCGCCAGCACGTTTTCCAGCACGCTCAGGTAGACTTCGGTCTTACCCGAACCTGTTACGCCCGCCAGCAGCCAGGCAGAAAAGCGATCGGCTTCGCTGTGGATTGCACCCACCGCCGTCGCCTGTTCAGTATTGAGCCGCAGGCGTTCGCCGCTAACGGAAAAATTCTCACGCCAGTCGACAAACTCAGGCGCTTCGTCGCACAGCTCGGCAAGGCCTTTCGCCCGCAGCGCCTGCAAGGTCACGCTTTTTAATTCGAGCGCGGCCAGCTGGTGTTGCCAGATTTTACCTTTGCGCAGCGCAGACAGCGCCTGCTGTTGCTTTGGCGCTTTGATACGGTTGATGTCTGTCGCCATCCCTTGTTCGGTAGCGAACCAGTAGCCCTGGAACTCGGCGCTGGCCGGTTTTGTCTGGCGCAGCAGCACGGGCAGGGCATTGAACAGCACGTCGCCAATCGGGTGATGGTAATACTCCGCCGCCCAAAGCAGCATTCGCCAGACCGATGGCGAGAACGCCGGTTCGCTGTCCAGCACTGCCCCGACGCTTTTCAGCTCGTTTAATGGCAGCTCGCTTTTCTCACTCACCGCCACGACGATGCCGACACGCTGCTGAGTACCAAAGGGCACGCGCACGCGACAGCCTGCGCTGGCAGGCATATCGTCAGGCAGCAGATAGTCAAAAGTGCGGGGCAAAGGCACGGATAGCGCAACGTGGGCGACGGGCATCTCATTATCCTGGCTTGAAAACTGGCGGGATAGTATACACATTGTTGTCAGCAGCGAGCGGATCAGTTTGCATGTGCTGGTTAATTTCTGTATGATTCGCCGCCTTTGATGCGAAAATCCCGCGTCGAAGATACACTAATACATTAACTCGCGTGGTGTCTGGCGTTAGGGCTGGAAGAGCGACGCGGCCTTAAACTGAGGTTTCCCATGAAAAAAGGTATTCACCCGAATTATGTAGCGATTACTGCAACCTGTTCTTGCGGTAACGTAATCAAAACCCACTCCACCGTGGGTCACGACCTGAACCTGGACGTGTGCGGCAAATGCCACCCGTTCTTTACTGGTAAACAGCGTGTAGTTGATACCGGTGGTCGTGTTGAGCGTTTCAACAAACGTTTCAGCATCCCGGGCAGCAAGTAAGTCGTTGCCAGAAAAAAGCGCCGCAGGGCGCTTTTTTTGTCTCTGCAGTTTGCCGGAAAGAATAATTTTTTGTGAAGTTCGTCACAAAATTATTGCTGAGCATAAAAATTGAGCATATCCTTTGCACCATTGATAGCGTAATCCGTATGGGAAAGGTGAAAGCGATGCTGACGGCAATGAAAAATGTGATCAAATCTTATTTTCTTTCGCTGGCGGAAGTGCACCCGGAAGTCACGCGCTTCTGAGCAATCAGAGAAATTTAACGAAAGGGCAGAGGTTATCTTCTGCCCTTTTTCGTTTTGTCCGTTACGTCCCGAAGCGAAGAACAGCGGGATTGCGGATAAGGCAAAACACCTGACGCCAGGTATTAAACGTTTTGTCTCGCCCGTTCAGGATGCGTAATCAGTATTCCCAGGTTTCCGGGTCAATTCCCAGCTCACGCATTATCACTTTTGCCTCTTCCGGGATCTCATCACTGCGTTCTTTACGCAGATCTTCATCGTTCGGCAGAGGCTGACCGGTAAACGCATGCAAAAAAGCCTCGCACAGCAGCTCGCTGTTGGTGGCGTGACGCAGGTTATTCACCTGACGACGGGTGCGTTCATCGGTGAGGATCTTTAACACCTTAAGAGGAATGGAAACCGTAATTTTCTTTACTTGTTCACTCTTCTTGCCGTGCTCAGCGTATGGACTGATATATTCGCCGCTCCATTCAGCCATGAGATACCTTTAATCCTCTCAGTCATTAGTCAATGCCCCGGCCAGCGCCCGGGCCTAAATTTCGCGTAGTTTACCGTAGAGTCACCAGTGTGACACGGTGTATCGCATAGTGATGCATCATTAAAGCGTATAATTTTAACGGCTATTACGCTTTTGCTCAATCTATACGCAAAGAAGTTTAGATGTCCAGATGTATTGACGTCCATCATCGCAATGTTTACTCTGTTATCAGTTTTTCCCTCATTCAGCCAGGAAGCCTTTCCTATGACGCGTAAACAGGCCACCATTGCAGTGCGTAGCGGTTTGAACGACGACGAGCAGTACGGTTGCGTTGTCCCGCCTATCCATCTTTCCAGTACTTACAACTTCACCGGTTTTAACGAACCGCGCGCCCATGATTATTCACGCCGTGGTAATCCAACGCGTGATGTCGTGCAGCGCGCCCTGGCGGAGCTGGAAGGTGGCGCGGGCGCGGTCATGACCAACACCGGCATGTCGGCTATCCATCTGGTGACCACGGTGTTTCTCAAACCGGGCGATCTGCTGGTGGCGCCGCATGACTGCTATGGCGGCAGCTATCGCTTGTTCGATAGCCTGGCGAAACGGGGCTGTTACCGCGTACTGTTTGTCGATCAAGGGGATGAGCAGGCGCTAAAAGCGGCGCTGGCAGAAAAACCGAAGCTGGTGCTGGTAGAAAGTCCGAGCAACCCATTGTTGCGCGTCGTGGATATTGCGAAAATCTGCCAACTCGCGCGTGACGCCGGTGCGGTCAGCGTGGTGGATAACACCTTCCTCAGCCCGGCGCTGCAAAACCCGCTGGCGCTGGGGGCTGATTTGGTGCTGCACTCCTGCACCAAATACCTGAACGGGCATTCGGATGTTGTGGCCGGGGTGGTTATCGCAAAAGATGAGGAAACTGTCACTGAACTGGCATGGTGGGCGAATAATATTGGCGTCACCGGCAGCGCCTTCGACAGTTATCTGCTGCTGCGCGGGCTGCGCACGCTGTCGCCGCGTATGGAGGTTGCGCAGCGTAACGCCCAGGCGATTGTCGATTTTCTGCAAACTCAGCCACTGGTGAAAAAGCTCTATCACCCGTCACTGCCAGAGAATCAGGGGCATGAGATTGCCGCGCGTCAACAAAAAGGCTTTGGCGCGATGTTAAGTTTTGAGCTGGATGGCGACGAAGAAACATTACGCCGCTTTTTGAGCGGTTTGTCGCTGTTTACGCTGGCAGAATCGTTAGGCGGGGTGGAGAGCCTTATCTCCCATGCTGCCACCATGACGCACGCAGGCATGGCGCCAGAAGCACGTGCCGCTGCGGGTATTTCTGAGACGCTGCTGCGCATCTCAACCGGTATTGAAGATTGTGAAGATTTAATTGCCGATCTGGAAAATGGCTTCCGGGTCGCCGCTGAGGGGTAAACATGAGTGTGATTGCGCAGGCAGGGACGAAGGCTCGTCAGCTGCACAAATTTGGTGGCAGCAGTCTGGCAGATGTGAAGTGTTATCTGCGTGTTGCAGGGATCATGGCGGAGTATTCACAACCGGGCGATATGATGGTTGTTTCCGCCGCTGGCAGCACCACCAATCAGTTGATTAACTGGCTCAAGCTGAGCCAGACCGATCGGCTCTCTGCGCATCAAGTTCAACAATCGCTGCGTCGTTATCAAAGCGATCTGATTAGCGGCCTGCTGCCTGCCGACGTGGCAGACGGCCTGACCAGCCAGTTTATCAGCGACCTTGAGTATCTGGCCGGGTTACTGGATGGCAACATCAGCGATGCAGTGTATGCAGAAGTGGTCGGCCACGGGGAAATCTGGTCAGCGCGGCTAATGGCTGCGCTGCTTAACCAGCAAGGTCTGGACGCGGCCTGGCTTGATGCCCGCGAATTCCTGCGTGCCGAACGCGCGGCGCAACCGCAGGTTAATGAAGGGGCTTCTTACCCGCTTTTGCAACAGCAGCTCGCGCAGCATCCGGGCAAACGCATTGTTGTCACCGGTTTTATCAGCCGTAACGAGGCGGGAGAAACCGTTCTGTTAGGGCGTAATGGTTCCGATTACTCCGCCACCCAAATCGGCGCGCTGGGCGATGCGTCCCGCGTGACCATCTGGAGCGACGTCGCAGGCGTTTACAGCGCCGACCCGCGTAAAGTGAAAGATGCCTGCCTGCTGCCGCTTTTGCGTCTCGACGAAGCCAGCGAACTGGCACGCCTGGCTGCGCCCGTTCTGCACGCGCGTACGTTGCAGCCGGTATCGGCCAGCAATATCGACTTGCAGCTGCGCTGTAGCTATAACCCGGAGCAGGGCTCCACGCGTATCGAGCGCGTGCTGGCTTCCGGCACCGGCGCGCGTATCGTCACCAGCCATGATGACGTCTGCCTGATTGAGTTCCAGGTGCCCGCCCGCCAGGATTTTAAGCTGGCGCACAAAGAGTTAGATCTGATCCTTAAGCGTGCGCAGGTGCGTCCGCTGGCGGTTGGCGTGCATGCGGATCGCAACCTTTTACAGCTCTGCTACACCTCGGAAGTGGTGGACAGCGTCTTTAAACTGCTGGATGAAGCGGGGCTGCCGGGCGAGTTGCGGCTGCGCCAGGGGCTGGCGCTGGTGGCGATGGTCGGTGCCGGTGTCTGCCGTAATCCGCTGCATAGCCACCGTTTCTGGCAGCAGCTAAAAGGCCAGCCGGTTGAGTTTATCTGGCAGTCCGACGAAGGTATTAGTCTGGTGGCGGTGCTGCGCGTTGGTCCGACCGAGAGCTTAATTCAGGGTCTGCACCAGTCGCTATTCCGTGCTGAAAAACGTATCGGGCTGGTGCTGTTTGGCAAAGGCAATATCGGCTCGCGCTGGCTGGAACTTTTTTCACGCGAGCAGAGTGCGCTCTCGGCGCGCACCGGTTTTGAATTCGTGCTGGCGGGCGTGGTGGATAGCCGCCGCAGCCTGTTGAGTTACGAAGGTCTGGATGCCAGCCGCGCGCTGGCGTTCTTTAATGATGAAGCGGTAGAGCAGGACGAAGAGTCGCTCTTCTTGTGGATGCGCGCTCATCCCTACGATGATTTAGTGGTGCTGGATGTGACGGCCAGCGCGCAGCTTGCGGATCAGTATCTGGATTTCGCCAGCCACGGTTTCCACGTGATTAGCGCCAACAAACTGGCCGGAGCAAGTAACAGCGACAAGTATCGCCAAATCCACGATGCGTTTGAAAAAACCGGTCGCCACTGGCTGTATAACGCGACCGTTGGTGCGGGCCTGCCGGTTAACCATACGGTGCGGGATCTGCGTGACAGCGGTGATGCGATTCTGGCGATCAGCGGTATTTTCTCCGGCACGCTTTCCTGGCTGTTTTTGCAATTCGACGGCACGGTGCCCTTTACCGAGCTTGTCGATCAGGCGTGGCAGCAAGGGCTGACCGAGCCTGACCCGCGCGTCGATCTCTCCGGCCAGGATGTGATGCGTAAACTGGTCATTCTTGCGCGCGAAGCCGGGTACGATATCGAGCCGGATCAGGTGCGCGTGGAGTCGCTGGTGCCTGCGGGCTGCGAAGAGGGGTCGGTCGATCACTTCTTCGAGAATGGCGAAGCGCTGAACGAGCAAATGGTGCAGCGCCTTGAAGCTGCCCGTGAGCTGGGCCTGGTGCTGCGCTATGTGGCGCGTTTCGACGCTAACGGTAAAGCACGCGTCGGCGTAGAAGCGGTGCGCCCGGAGCACCCGCTGGCGGCGTTATTGCCCTGCGATAATGTGTTTGCCATTGAGAGCCGTTGGTATCGCGATAACCCGCTGGTGATCCGTGGGCCAGGCGCCGGGCGCGACGTGACGGCTGGCGCAATCCAGTCAGATATCAATCGCCTGGCGCAGCTGCTGTAAATTATCCCTTCCTCACCCTCTCCCCGCCGGGAGAGGGAATCATTCACCAATGTGAATTTCCTTCATCTTCGCTGAACATTCCTCACGCATAATGGTGATTTTCCTGTTGACGCTTTGTCCGTTTTCCGTCATTTTTACATCTGGACGTCTAAACGTATAGAAGTTTACAGACAACAGACAACGACATGCGATTGATGAGGTAAGGTATGAGCTTTTTTCACGCCAATCAGCGGGAAGCCCTGAACCAGAGCCTGGCAGAAGTTCACGGCCAGATTAATGTTTCTTTTGAGTTTTTCCCGCCGCGCACCAGTGAAATGGAACAAACCTTATGGAGTTCCATCGATCGTTTGAGCAGCCTGAAACCCAAATTCGTTTCGGTGACCTACGGCGCCAACTCCGGTGAGCGCGACCGCACGCACAGCATTATCAAGGGCATCAAAGATCGCACCGGCCTGGAAGCAGTGCCGCACCTTACCTGTATCGACGCCACACGCAGTGAATTGCGCACCATCGCGCAGGACTACTGGTATAACGGTATCCGCCATATCGTTGCGTTGCGCGGCGACCTACCGCCGGGCGGCGGGAAACCCGAAATGTACGCCGCCGATCTGGTGACGTTATTAAAAGAAGTGGCGGATTTTGATATCTCCGTGGCGGCTTACCCGGAAGTTCACCCGGAAGCCAAAAGCGCGCAGGCCGATCTCCTCAACCTGAAGCGTAAAGTGGAAGCCGGAGCCAGCCGCGCCATCACCCAGTTCTTTTTCGACGTCGAAAGCTACCTGCGTTTTCGCGATCGCTGTGCCGCCACCGGTATCGACGTAGAGATAGTGCCCGGCATCCTGCCTGTCTCTAACTTTAAGCAGGCGAAAAAGTTCGCCGACATGACCAATGTGCGTATCCCGGCATGGATGTCGCAAATGTTTAACGGCCTGGACGATGATGCCGAAACCCGTAAGCTGGTGGGGGCAAATATCGCCATGGATATGGTGAAGATTTTAAGTCGCGAAGGGGTGAAGGATTTTCACTTCTACACGCTGAACCGCGCTGAAATGAGCTATGCGATTTGCCATACCCTGGGCGTTCGCCCGGCGCTATAAAAGGCGCGCTTAGTTGTCGGTGCGATACTGCCGACGATATTCGGACGGGGAGAGCGCGCTATTTTTGCGAAACAGGCGGCAGAAGTAGTTGCTATCCACAAACCCGCAGGCATGCGCCACCTCTTTGACCTTCAGGTCATAGCATTTAAGTAAATATTTCGCATGCTCCAGCCGCGTGCGGTTGAGGTATTCGCTAAAGCCAACGGCAGCGGTTTTTTGAAACAGATGCGAGAGGTAGTTTGGCGAGATGAGAAACACCAGCGCGACGGATTCCCGCGTGAGCGGTAGAGCGTAATTTACGTCGATATAGTCGCGAACAGCGTCGAAAAGCGCCTGGCTGCGCGAAGCGGTCTGAGTCTGGTTACCGAGCAGGTCGGCGCAGTGGCTGAGCAGCCCGGTGGCAATCAAACGTGCGGTCTGCTGCTGTTGCGGCTGCATTTGCATTTCATGCAGAGCCTGCAGAAGAAACGAGCCAACGCGCGGCCCCCGGCGTGCCACATGTTGGCGCGCCAGTGTTTGCAGCGTCACACCGTTCCAGAGGCTGACGCTAAAACCAAGCTGCTGCTTGCCAAACAGTACGCTCAGGGTGGTCACCGGCGACTGCCATTGCGGCAGCGTCCAGCCGCCCGGCGGGACGTACAGCACATCATGCTGCGCCATCAATGCCGCATCTCCCACAATACAGCTATCCACCAGCATCCCTTCCAGCACAATCTCAAGACGTGGAAAATCTACCTGTGTTGCCTGTGCAGGGGCAGGTGTACTGGCGTCGGCAAAATTAACCTGCCGTAGCGGTATCGGGCCGTTAATCAGGCGGGAGATGAGGTGGCTAATATCGTGGCTCATGATTTCCCCATGCGAGAGAACACAGGCTCACCTTAGTCGCCGGGTGACGAAAAAGCCATCACCCAGGTGATGGCTTTCGGATGTTTTACTGGTTTGCTATTTGGTCGCCGTAGGGCAAGCTGTCGTAATCCATCAGCGCATTTTTCTTGTACGGATTGCCTATCCAGCGCGTGGTCTGTACGAACTCGGGGCTGACTATCGAACGCGTCGGATCGTAACCGTCGTAACGTAACCCGGCCAGATCGGACAGAGTGTGGATCAGCTGCGAGCTGCTGTATTTGCGGTCAACATCCTTTGAAAAATCATGAGGATGTTCGGCCTGCCACTTATCTGACGTCCACAAAATAAATGGTACGGTGTACATATGGCGCGTGGGATTGTCCTCGTTACGGCCCTGCGTGTGGTGCGGTGGCGTGTCATAAACTTCTTCGCCATGATCCGAAAAATAGAGCAGGAAACCATTCGGATCGGTGGCTTTGTAATCGTTAATGAGCGACGCGATAACATGATCGTTATAGCGGTTGGCATCATCGTAATAGTTGTAAGTTTCAGATTCCTCACGCGTCAGACCCGGCGGCTGATGATCGTGCTGATTTGTGAACTTGCCCCAGTTTTCCGGGTAACGGAAGTCGTAGCGAATATGCGTTCCCAGCAGATGCACGATAATAAATTTTTTCGGCGCCGGGTCGTTCAGCACGGCTTTAAACGGCTGCAAAACGTTGGTGTCATATTCACGCGCGCTTTGGGTTCGCTGCTGGTTCATATAGTACTGAACATCTGTCTGCCTGGAGAAAACCGTCAGCATCGTGTTGCGTTCGGTCATCGTCTGCTGATTGGTTATCCAGAAGGTTTTATAACCCGCCTGTTTCATCAAATTCATCAGCGATGGCTGCGTCAGATAAAGGTCAGGATGCTGCTCATCGGCGAACGTCAGCGCTTGTTGCAGGATTTCGATGGTGTACGGGCGAGAGGTGACGACATTATTAAACACCGTCAGACGCGGATCGTTTTTGTGCAGCGCATCCAGCTCTGGCGTGGTTTCACGCGGGTAGCCGTAGAGGCTCATGCGCCCGCGCTGGGTGGATTCTCCAATCACCAGCACCAGCGTGCGCGGCGCATCGCCGGAGGTATCTTTTAAATTTGCCAGCGGCGGCAGGGCGCTGTTGCTATCAAGCAGCTTGTTGAGGCTGGCCAACTGATGGCGATACTGCGCGTAGCTCATCACCAGCTGCCACGGAGCGGCAGGTTCCAGGCGCGACATCAGGCCGGAGGAGGCCTGGCTAAAAGGCTCCTTTTTCAGCAGCATATTGACGGCAATGGGGTGCAGGATTAGCCCATACAGCAGGGCAAAAGACACCACCCAGCGCCAGGGCGTGACGATATACACCGGGCGCAGGCGCGTCCAGAGGAAGATTGCGCCTGCGGTATAGGCCAGAGCTATCAATATCAGCTTCAGGCTAAAGTATTGCCCTAAAAATTCGCTGGCTTCGTTCGCATTGGTTTCAAACATCACGAACAGAACGCTTTGCGAGAACTCCTGGCCGTAGATAACGTAATAACCCAGCATGGATAGCGACGCTGCCCACAGCACCACGCCAATGACCGCTGCCAGCGTGCGCGTATAGCGTGGGAAGAGTAATACCGGGATCAGCCATAACGAGCTGAATAAGAGCGAGTCACGCAGGCCGTTAGTGCCGCTGTAACCGCTGACGAGAATGGCTATTTGTAGAACGGTTGAGAAATACCAGAAATAGAGCAGAGCCCATCCCAGGGCTTTCACATCAAACGGGTGCTTAACGTGAGTGTGAGTCGAACGCATATTTTGAGCCTGTCGTAATAAATTGCGCCAAACATAACGACAAAAACTTAAGCTAACCTGAACTTCCGTTGCTCAGGCGCACGCTTTTGTCTTTCAACATTCCGCAGGAGGTGTGGAATGCGGGGAGGAATATAGGGAATGTGGCGAAATTATGACAGCAGATTTTGCAGCATTTTTACGCATCAGGCAAAAATGCTGCATTGGTTGATTATTGGTTGATATTGCGCTTAGCCGGTATTACGCATACCCGCCGCAACACCGGCAATGGTGACCATCAGTGCCTGCTCGACGCGCTGATCCGGCTCTTTGCCTTGTTCTTCCGCGAGGCGCGAGCGGTGCAGCAGCTCGGCCTGCAATACGTTAAGCGGGTCGGTATAGATATTGCGCAACTGAATGGACTCGGCTATCCACGGCAGGTCTGCCATCAGATGCGAGTCGTTCGCGATATCCAGCACCACTTTTATATCGTCCTCAAGCCGCTTGCGCAGCTCGCTGCCCAGCGCCCACAGCTCCGGTTTCACCAGCCGCTGATCGTAATATTCCGCCAGCCACAGGTCAGCTTTTGCGAACACCATTTCCAGCATGCCGAGGCGGGTAGAGAAGAACGGCCAGTCGCGACACATGGCTTCCAGTTCGCTCTGTTTGCCATCTTCCATCACTTTTTGCAGCGCCGCACCGGCACCCAGCCAGGCCGGGAGCATCAGGCGGTTCTGCGTCCAGGCGAAAATCCACGGGATCGCGCGCAGCGACTCGACACCACCGGTTGGGCGGCGTTTCGCCGGGCGGGAGCCGAGCGGCAATTTGCCCAGCTCCTGCTCAGGCGTTGCCGAGCGGAAATAGGGCACAAAATCTTTATTTTCACGCACATAGCCACGGTACATCTCACAAGAGAGGGTCGACAGCTCGTCCATAATATGGCGCCACTGCGGTTTCGGCTCCGGCGGAGGCAACAGGTTCGCTTCCATAATGGCGCTGGTATAGAGCGCCAGGCTGCTGATGGTCACTTCCGGCAGACCGTATTTGAAGCGGATCATCTCGCCTTGCTCGGTCACACGCAGGCCGCCTTTCAGGCTGCCCGGCGGTTGCGAGAGCAGCGCGGCATGAGCCGGTGCGCCGCCGCGACCGATGGAGCCGCCGCGCCCGTGGAACAGGGTCAGTTCGATACCGGCTTTTTCGCAGGTTTTGATTAATGCATCCTGTGCCTGATATTGCGCCCAGGACGCGGCCATCACCCCGGCATCTTTCGCGGAGTCTGAATAGCCAATCATCACCATCTGTTTGCCCTGAATAAAGCCGCGATACCAGTCGATATTCAGCAACTGGGTCATCACGTCGTTGGCGTTGTTCAGGTCATCGAGCGTTTCGAACAGCGGCGCGACCGGCAGGGCAAAGCCGATTCCCGCCTCTTTAAGCAGCAGATGCACCGCCAGCACGTCGGACGGGGTTTTCGCCATTGAGATAACATAAGCGGCTATCGAGCCGCGCGGCGCTTCGGCGATCACTCTGCATGTGTCCAGCACTTCGCGTGTTTCGTCGCTCGGTTCCCACTGGCGTGGCAGCAGCGGGCGCTTGGAATTCAGTTCGCGGATCAGGAACGCTTGTTTGTCTGCTTCTGACCAGCTTTCGTAGTCGCCGATGCCGAGATAGCGCGTCAGTTCGCCCAGCGCTTCGGTATGGCGCGTGCTCTCCTGGCGGATGTCGATACGCACCAGCGGTACGCCGAAACACTTCACGCGGCGCAGTGTATCAAGCAGCTCGCCGTTTGCGATAATGCTCATCCCGCAGGCATGCAGGGATTTATAACAGGCGTAGAGCGGCTCCCACAGCTGCTCGTTTTGCGTCAGCAGCCCGGCAGGTTTTGGCAGCTTCTGCCCTTTCAGGCGCGCTTCCAGCCAGGCCTGGGTCGCCATCAGATCGCTGCGCAGCTTTTTCATCAGATAGCGATATGGCTCGCGCGCGCCTTCGGCACCGGCCAGCGCGCGCAATTCGTCGGTGCAATCCACCATCGACAGTTCAGAAATCAGCAGCTGGATATCTTTTAAGAAGAGATCGGTGGCTTTCCAGCGGCTTAGCAGCAGCACATGGCGGGTAATATCGGCGGTGACGTTCGGGTTGCCGTCGCGGTCGCCGCCCATCCAGGAGGTAAAACGCACTGGTACAAAATCGACCGGCAGTTTGTAATTCAGGTTCTCTTCGAGCTGCTCGTTCAGCTCGCGCAGGAAGTTGGGCACCCCTTCCCACAGGCTGTTTTCCACCACCGCAAAGCCCCACTTGGCTTCGTCTACCGGGCTTGGGCGATAGCTGCGAATTTCATCCGTATGCCAGGACTGGGCGATAAGCTGGCGCAGACGGCGCATCAGCTGGTTGCGCTCATAATCAGCGATATCGTTGTTATCCAGCTGTTTTAAGCAGTTATTCACTTCCACCATTTTGTGGATCAGCGTGCGGCGGGTGATTTCTGTCGGGTGGGCGGTCAGCACCAGCTCCAGCGACAGGGATTCAACCGCTTTGATAATGGTGGCTTCGTCAAGATTCGGCTGGTCTTTTAGTTTTCGCAGGGTACGGGCAATCACTTCCGGGTTGCTGGCGGCCTCGCCTTTCGGTGAAATGCTGTGATACTGCTCGGCGGTGTTGGTCAGATTGAGAAACTGACTGAACGCGCGCGCCACGGGCAGCAGCTCATCATTCGACAGGTTTTGCAGCGTGGTGAGCAGCTCCTGTCGGTTGGCTTCGTTACCGGCACGAGAGGACTTGGACAGCTTACGGATCGTTTCTACCTGGTTGAGAATATTCTCGCCCAAAGCATCTTTGATGGTATCTCCCAGCAGTTTGCCGAGCATACTGACATTACTACGCAACGCGGAATATTGTTCGTTCATGTTACCCCAGACACCCCATCTCATTTTATTTTGTTATACCCGCCGCTGAGCGGATATCAGACACCGTCTTTTATAAAGCCACGTAAAACCCACCACGTCAATTGTGGCGAAATCGCTTCAGCAAACGTATAAATCCGGAGAATTTGCGTAAGTTATTTCGCTTTGCATCAGATAAGTATCGCTTATGGAAATGCGCGATTTTGTACCGACTTCGTGCATAAAAACCCCCTCCGCAGAGGGGGAATAAAACGTGGTGGCAGGGCTTAATGCCAGCAGAAATGATGCACGACCTGGGTAATAAGTTCGCGCGTCGGCTTAATAAAACGCGTTTCCAGGTATTCATCCGGCTGATGCGCCTGGTTGATAGAACCCGGGCCAAGCACCAGCGTTGGGCAGAGCGTCTGAATAAAAGGGGCTTCGGTACAGTAATTCACCACGTCGGTTTTCACGCCAAGCAGCTTTTCAACCACGTTCACCAGCTGGTGATCCGGCGGGCATTCGTAGCCCGGAATCGGCGGGTGCAGCTCGGTGATGTTCAGCCGCCCAGGCCAGCGGGCGCTCACCGGCTCCAGCGCTTCGGTAAGCAGCCCGTTTAAATCATTCAGCGTCATGCCCGGCAGCGGGCGAATATCCATATGCAATTCACAGCAGGCGCAGATACGGTTCGCCGCATCACCACCATGAATATGCCCAAGGTTTAGCGTTGGGTAAGGCACGGTAAATGCATCGTAGTGATAACGCGCTTTCAGGCTGTCGCGCAGTTGCAGGATTTGGCCGATAGCTTCATGCATCAGTTCAATCGCATTGACGCCGCGCGCCGGATCGCTGGAGTGCCCGGACTGACCAAGCACCCGGATAGCGTTAGAGATATGCCCTTTGTGCGCGCGCACCGGCTGCAACGAGGTCGGTTCGCCGATGATTGCGCAGTCCGGGCGCAGCTGCGTATTTTCTGAAAAATAGCGCGCGCCTGCCATGCTGGTCTCTTCATCCGCCGTGGCGAGAATATAGAGCGGCTTGCTTAATTTTGTCACATCGACGTCACGCAACGCATCAAGAATGAAGGCAAAAAAGCCTTTCATATCGGCGGTACCCAGGCCGTAGAGCTTGTTTTCGTGCTCGGTAAGGGTAAACGGATCGCGCGTCCAGCGACCGTCGTCAAAGGGCACTGTATCGGTGTGGCCGGTCAGCAGCAGGCCGCCAGCGCCGGTTCCTGCGCTGGCAAGCATATTGAATTTATTGCGTGTGCCGGGTACGGGTTGCACTTCTACACTGAAACCGAGGTCGCCAAACCATCCTGCCAGCAGATTGATTAAAGACGCATTACTTTGATCCAGCGCTTCTTCCGTCGCGCTGATGGACGGAGTCGCAATCAGGGCGCGGTAAATCTCGATAAATGGTGGCAAATTCATTTTCATTGTTGACATACCTGAGTTCGTGATAGTATCAATATTCATGCATTAATAGTGAATAAAAATACATTAATGTTGAGCAAAAAGGAACCCAACCGGTGACCTCGCTCAGCGACGCGGGATGGATGAGACGTCTCTCCCTGGCCGAACATGATGGAAGAAGGTAAACCGCCCCAATGTTGAACACATTAATTGTGGGCGCCAGCGGTTACGCCGGCGCAGAGCTAGTGACCTATGTCAATCGCCATCCACATATGAACATAACCGCTTTGACGGTTTCTGCGCAAAGTAATGATGCAGGAAAGTGTATCTCCGATTTGCATCCGCAGCTTAAAGGCCAGGTAGAGCTGCCGTTACAGCCGATGTCGGACATCCGCGCGTTCCTTGATGGTGTGGACATTGTCTTCCTCGCAACGGCCCATGAAGTGAGTCACGACCTGGCGCCAGTTTGCCTTGCGGCAGGCTGTGTGGTGTTCGATCTCTCCGGCGCGTTTCGCGTGAACGATCCCGCGTTCTATGAAAAATTCTACGGCTTTACGCACCAGCACGCCGACTGGCTCGCAAAGGCGGTTTATGGTCTGGCCGAGTGGAATCACGCGCAGCTGAAAGATGCCGCGCTGATTGCCGTGCCGGGTTGTTACCCGACGGCGGCGCAGCTCTCGTTAAAGCCGCTGATCGACGCCGGGCTTTTGGATCTCAGCCAGTGGCCGGTTATCAACGCCACCAGCGGCGTCAGCGGCGCCGGGCGCAAAGCCGCTCTCTCCAACAGTTTCTGCGAAGTGAGCTTGCAACCGTATGGTGTGTTTACCCATCGCCACCAGCCGGAAATCGCCACGCATCTGGGCGCGGAGGTCATTTTTACCCCGCACTTGGGCAACTTCCCACGCGGGATCCTCGAAACCATCACCTGCCGTCTGAACCCAGGCGTGACCGACGCGCAGGTCGCGGACGTTTTCCAGCAGGCGTATGCGGATAAACCGCTGGTACGCCTGTATAAAAAAGGGGTTCCGGCGCTGAAAAACGTCGTCGGCCTGCCGTATTGCGATATCGGTTTTGCTGTGCAGGATAACCATCTGATTGTCGTCGCCACGGAAGATAACCTGCTGAAAGGCGCGGCGGCGCAGGCAATGCAGTGCGCCAACATCCGTTTCGGCTATGCTGAAACCCAGTCACTTATTTAACAGAACAGGCTAATGATGAACCCATTAATTATTAAGCTCGGTGGCGTACTGCTGGATAGCGAGGAAGCGCTGGAGCGTTTGTTTACCGCACTGGTGCAGTACCGCGAAGCATATCAGCGCCCGTTAGTCATTGTTCATGGCGGCGGCTGCGTGGTCGATGAATTAATGAAGCAGCTTAACCTGCCGGTGAAAAAGAAAAACGGTCTGCGGGTAACGCCTGCCGATCAAATCGACATCATTACCGGTGCGCTGGCCGGAACGGCGAACAAAACGCTGCTGGCCTGGGCGAAAAAGCATCATCTCGACGCCGTAGGTCTGTTCCTCGGCGATGGCGACAGCGTGAAAGTGACGCCGCTTGATGAAGAACTGGGTCATGTGGGCCAGGCGCAGCCCGGCTCGCCGAAGCTGATTACGACGCTTCTGGCAGGCGGTTTCCTGCCGGTGGTTAGCTCTATCGGCGTGACGGAAGCGGGCGAGCTGATGAACGTGAACGCAGACCAGGCGGCAACGGCCCTTGCGGCAACATTGGGCGCGGATCTGATCCTGTTGTCGGATGTCAGCGGGATTCTGGATGGTAAAGGCCAGCGCATCGCCGAAATGACCGCCGCTAAAGCGGAGCAGCTTATCGAGCAGGGTATTATTACCGATGGCATGATAGTGAAAGTGAATGCGGCGCTGGATGCTGCGCGTACGCTGGGTCGCCCGGTAGACATCGCCTCCTGGCGCCATGCTGAGCAGCTACCGGCGTTGTTTAACGGTACGCCAATTGGCACACGTATCCTCGCATAATCAGACAAGGCCGGGTTTCGGCAGAACTTACAGAGAGAAGGAAGCAAGTTATGGCACTTTGGGGCGGGCGTTTTACTCAGGCAGCGGATCAACGGTTCAAGCAGTTTAACGACTCTTTGCGCTTTGACTATCGCCTGGCGGAGCAGGATATCGTTGGCTCTGTGGCCTGGTCTAAAGCGCTGGTCACGGTTGGCGTGTTGAGCGAGCAGGAGCAGCAACAGCTGGAAGAGGCGCTGAATGTGCTGCTCGAAGAGGTGCAGGCTGATCCGCAGCAAATCCTGCAAAGCGATGCAGAAGATATTCATAGCTGGGTGGAAGGCAAGCTTATCGACAAAGTGGGCCAACTGGGTAAAAAGCTGCACACCGGGCGTAGCCGTAACGATCAGGTGGCGACGGATTTGAAACTCTGGTGCAAAGAGACGATTGGTGAGCTGCTGGCCGCGACTCGTCAGTTGCAGAATGCGCTGGTAGTGACCGCAGAGAATAATCAGGATGCCGTGATGCCAGGCTATACGCACCTGCAACGCGCACAGCCCGTCACCTTTGCCCACTGGGCGTTGGCCTACGTGGAGATGCTGGCGCGTGACGAGAGCCGTTTGCAGGATACGCTTAGACGCCTTGACGTCAGCCCACTGGGCAGCGGCGCGCTGGCAGGGACTGCTTATGAGGTAGACCGGGAACAGCTGGCGGGGTGGCTCGGTTTTGCTTCGGCGACCCGCAACAGTCTGGACAGCGTTTCCGACCGCGACCATGTGCTGGAGCTGCTGTCGGATGCGTCTATCGGCATGGTGCATTTATCACGCTTTGCCGAGGATTTAATTTTCTTCAACTCTGGCGAAGCCGGGTTTGTGGAGCTGTCCGATCGCGTGACCTCCGGCTCATCATTGATGCCGCAAAAGAAAAACCCGGATGCGCTGGAGCTGATTCGCGGCAAGTGTGGCCGTGTGCAGGGTGCGTTAACCGGTATGATGATGACGCTCAAAGGCCTGCCGTTGGCGTACAACAAAGATATGCAGGAAGATAAAGAAGGGCTGTTCGACGCGCTGGACACCTGGCTTGATTGCCTGCATATGGCCACGCTGGTGCTGGACGGTATCCAGGTAAAACGCCCGCGTTGCCAGGAAGCGGCGCAGCAAGGTTATGCGAATGCGACCGAGCTTGCGGATTACCTGGTTGCCAAAGGCGTACCGTTTCGCGAAGCGCACCATATTGTCGGGGAAGCGGTGGTTGAAGCTATCCGCCAGGGCCAGCCGCTGGAAGCGCTGTCGCTGACGGATTTACAAAAATTCAGCCCGGTAATTGGCGAAGATGTCTACCCGATCCTGGCGCTGCAATCCTGCCTGGATAAACGTGCGGCAAAAGGTGGCGTTTCACCCGCGCAGGTGGCGCAGGCCATTAACGAGGCGAAGTCTCGGCTGGTTTAATATTCACATCTGTTATCAGAGCCTGGCGCAACGCCGGGCTTTTTTTTGGTAAAAAAAAGCGGACACGGGGTCCGCAAAAGTTCACGTTGGCTTTAGTTGTTCAGAGAGAAACAGAGGGTAAGCGGTATTAGCATATAAGATACCGTTTTGTTTCAGGGGGGAATTATTCATCAGAAGGCTTGATAGGGATAATCGTTCGTTGCTATGCTATCTATCGCCATGAACTATCGTGGCGACGGAGGATGAATAATGAATATTCGTGATCTTGAGTACCTGGTGGCGTTAGCCGAACACCGCCATTTTCGCCGCGCTGCGGATTCTTGCCATGTTAGCCAGCCAACGCTGAGCGGGCAGATCCGTAAACTGGAAGATGAACTTGGCGTGATGCTGCTGGAACGCACCAGCCGTAAAGTCTTGTTTACCCAGGCGGGGTTATTGCTGGTGGACCAGGCGCGTACCGTGCTACGCGAGGTCAAAGTGCTGAAGGAAATGGCAAGCCAGCAGGGGGAAACCATGTCCGGCCCGCTGCATATTGGCCTGATCCCCACCGTTGGGCCTTATCTGTTACCGCAGATTATCCCGTTGCTGCATCAAACGTTCCCGAAACTGGAAATGTATCTGCATGAAGCGCAGACGCATCAACTGTTGGCGCAGCTGGACAGCGGCAAGCTTGATTGCGCGATTCTGGCGCTGGTCAAAGAGAGCGAAGCCTTTATTGAGGTGCCGCTGTTTGATGAGCCAATGATGCTGGCTATATATGAAGACCATCCCTGGGCAAACCGTGAATGTGTGCCGATGGCCGACCTGGCGGGCGAAAAACTGCTGATGCTGGAAGATGGGCACTGCCTGCGCGATCAGGCGATGGGCTTTTGCTTCGAGGCCGGTGCCGACGAAGATACGCACTTTCGCGCAACCAGCCTGGAAACGCTGCGTAATATGGTCGCGGCGGGAAGTGGCATCACCCTGTTGCCTGCGCTCGCTGTGCCGCGCGAACGTAAGCGCGATGGGGTGATTTATCTGCCGTGTATCAAGCCGGAGCCGAAACGCACCGTGGGCCTGGTTTACCGCCCTGGTTCACCGCTGCGCAGCCGCTATGAGCAGCTGGCCGAGGCCATCCGTGAGACAATGGACGGCCATTTCGACAAAGCGTTAAAACAGGCGGTTTAAGCCGTTGAGTGCCGCTACCCGATAGGCTTCGGCCATGGTCGGGTAGTTAAAGGTGGTGTTAACGAAGTACTCAATGGTGTTACCGCCGCCTTTCTGCTCCATAATCGCCTGGCCGATATGAATAATTTCGGCTGCGCGCTCGCCAAAGCAGTGAATGCCGAGGATCTCTTTGGTTTCACGATGGAACAGGATCTTCAGCGTGCCGACGTTCATACCGACGATTTGCGCGCGCGCCAGGTGTTTAAACTGCGCACGACCCACTTCATACGGCACTTTCATCGCGGTCAGCTGCTGTTCCGTTTTGCCAACAGAGCTTATCTCCGGGATGGTATAGATACCGGTCGGGATATCTTCTATCAGATGCGCGGTCGCTTCCCCTTTGATCATGGCTTGCGCCGCGATGCGCCCCTGATCGTACGCAGCGGAGGCCAGGCTTGGGTAACCAATCACATCGCCGACGGCATAAACATGCGGCAGCGCGGTCTGATACATGCTGTTGACCTTGAGCTGGCCACGGCTGTCGGTTTCCAGACCAATATTCGCCAGTTGCAGGCTGTCGGTGTTACCGGTGCGACCATTTGCATACAGCAGGCAATCTGCTTTCAGCTTTTTGCCCGATTTCAGATGCATAATCACGCCATCTTCCAGCGGTTCGATGCGCTCATACTCTTCGTTGTGGCGAATCACCACGCCGCTATTCCAGAAGTGATAGGAGAGCGAATCCGACATCTCTTGATCAAGGAACGCCAGCAGGCGATCGCGGGTGTTGATCAGATCCACTTTTACGTTCATTCCGCGGAAGATCGACGCATATTCGCAGCCGATCACCCCGGCACCATAGATGATCACATGGCGCGGTTCGTGATGCATATCGAGGATGGAGTCGCTGTCGTAGACGCGCGGATGGGTGAAATCCACATCTGCCGGGTGATAGGGGCGGGAGCCGCAGGCGATAACAAACTTTTCAGCGGTAATCGTTTCGACTGTGCCATCCAGGCACTCCAGCGCCAGCGTATGATCGTCAATAAAATGGGCGTTCCCTTCGAGAATTTCGCAGCGGTTGCGCTCATAAAAGCCCTGACGCATACGCGTTTGCTGATTAATCACGCTTTCGGCATGGTTCAGGATATCAGCAAAAGAGGAACGAAGAAGGTGGGAATGGTCGCTGTAGAGTGGGTTTTGGTTGAACTCGATAATACGGCTCACCGCGTGGCGCAGCGCTTTCGACGGGATGGTACCCCAGTGCGTACAGCCACCGCCGACATTATGGTAGCGCTCAACGACGGCAACCCTGGCGCCGTGTTTAACCAGTCCCATGGCTGCGCCTTCGCCGCCGGGGCCGGAACCTATTACTATTGCATCGTAATCGTAGGAATGTGGCATGGTCGTGCTCACCTGTTCTTATACATAAAAGCAACATAATACTAACATTAATGACGGCATAACCCAATTATCGTTGTGCTTTTTTACGCTTGAAAAGAAGAAACATCGCTAAACAATCCGTCACAATCCAGTACATTCGGGTAAGATTTATTCTCTGATATAGTACCAGCAGGTTTCAGGAAGGATTCAAACATCGTGATGGGCGTAAGAGCGCAACAAAAAGAGAAAACCCGGCGTTCGCTGGTGGAAGCGGCATTTAGCCAACTTAGCGCTGAGCGAAGCTTTGCCAGCCTGAGCCTGCGCGAAGTGGCCCGCGAGGCAGGCATTGCGCCGACGTCCTTTTATCGACATTTTCGCGATGTGGATGAGCTGGGGCTGACCATGGTCGATGAAAGCGGGCTGATGCTGCGCCAGCTTATGCGCCAGGCCCGCCAGCGTATCGCCAAGGGAGGCAGCGTCATCCGGACCTCTGTGTCGACGTTTATGGAGTTTATCGACAACAACCCTAATGCGTTTCGCCTGTTGCTGCGCGAGCGCTCCGGCACGTCGTCCGCATTTCGTGCGGCGGTCGCCCGTGAAATCCAGCATTTTATTGCGGAACTTGCCGACTATCTGGAACTCGAAAACCATATGCCCCGGGCCTTTACCGAGGCGCAAGCCGAGGCGATGGTGACGATAGTCTTCAGCGCGGGCGCTGAAGCGCTGGATATCAGTCAGGAGCAGCGTCGGCAATTAGAAGAGCGGTTGGTTTTACAGCTGCGAATGATTGCGAAAGGCGCCTATTACTGGTATCGCCGCGAACAAGAAAGACTGGCGCATCAAATTGAAAGCGAAGGATAAGTAATGAAACAATCAGGTCAAGATAAAGGTACGTTGCTGCTGGCGCTGATCGCTGGTTTAGCCATTAACGGCACGTTTTCAGTGGTGTTCAGCTCGATTGTGCCCTTTTCGATTTTCCCGATTATCACGCTGGTGCTGACGGTCTATTGCCTGCATCAGCGCTATCAAAACCGCACCATGCCGGTCGGCCTGCCGGGGCTTGCCGCCGCCTGCTTTATTCTTGGCGTGCTGCTCTACAGCACCGTCGTGCGTGCAGAGTATCCGGCCATTGGCTCTAATTTCCTGCCAGCGGTGCTGTCGGTGATTCTGGTGTTCTGGATTGGCTTCCGCCTGCGCGGGCGCAAACACGAAGCCTCTGAATAAGCGTGAGGCCCTCTTTTCAGAGAGAGGGCTTGCGCGTCAGCAGCACGCCGCACTCCATATGGTGCGTATACGGGAACTGATCGAACAGCGCCAGGCGTGAGATATCATGCGTCTGGCCGAGCGTTTCGAGGTTTTTGCACAGTGTTTGCGGGTTGCAGGAGATGTACAAAATCTGCGGATAGGCCTGCACCATTTTTTCAGTTTCTGCATCCAGCCCGCTGCGCGGCGGATCGACGAAAATCGTCTCGCACTGATAGCTGTGTAAATCAATACCCTGCAAGCGGTTAAACGCCCGCACGCCATTCATCGCCTGAGTGAATTCCTCTGCCGACATACGGATAATTTGCACATTATCGATATGGTTAGCGGCAATATTATATTGCGCCGCCGCCACGGACGGTTTGGCGATTTCCGTCGCCAGCACGCGGTTAAAATTGCGCGCCAGCGCCAGCGAAAAGTTGCCGTTGCCGCAGTACAGCTCCAGCAGATCGCCGGTTGCGCCACGCGTGACATCCTGCGCCCACTCCAGCATCTGAATATTCATTGCCGCATTCGGCTGCGTGAAACTGTTTTCCACCTGGCGATAAATAATCTCTCTGCCGCCGACCGGTAAGCGCTCGTCGACAAAATCCCTGTCGAGTTCGATTTTTGTTTTGGTGGCGCGGCCAATCAGCTGAATATTCAGATTTTGTGCACGCAGCGCATCGCGCAGGCGGGTGGCTTCTTCGCGCCACGCGTCATCCAGCTTCTTATGATAAAGCAGCGTGACGATCGCCTGGTTGCTGAGCGTACTGAGGTAATCCACCTGAAAAAGCTTATGGCGCAGCACCGGGTTGCCGCGAACCGCGCTAATCACCTTCGCCATCAGTTCGTTTATCAGCTCGCTCGCCGCCGGGAAGCTATCCACGCGGATACGCGATTTTGTCTGCTGATCGAAGATGATGTGGTAGAGATCGTCGCCGTCATGCCACAAACGAAACTCTGCGCGCATACGGTAGTGGCTCACCGGCGAGCGGAACACCTCCGGCACTGGCGCACAAAAGGGCGTCATCATTGATTGCAGACGCACGACTTTTTCAGCCAGTTGAGCTTCGTATTGATCTGTCGGCAGGTGTTCGGGGGTCATGATGCTTCCTGAGAGATTAACAATATCGCGGGGATTGTAGGGATTGCTCACGGGATGTCCAGCCCTGGTTAGCATTCTAAATAGTCTTACGGAAGTCTGGACATCTATATGTAACAGAATGTAGCATCCGTGTTCCGGTCCTGTGAGTTAAAAGGGAACCCAGTGTGAATCTGGGGCTGACGCGCAGCGGTAAGGATAAGGTGAGACGGTAGCGCAAGCAGACACTGCCATTGGTGGGAAGTCGCCGTCTCGTTGTACCCCCAAGCCCGAAGACCTGCCGGAATACGTCGCATCTGGTTAACATCATCGCGAGCTATTGATGAAACCTGCGGCATCCTTTTACTGTGTGGATGCTTTCACAATGATAAAAAAAGTTTCGCTGCTGTCGGCGCTCTGCGTCACGGCATTTTCCGGCTGGGCGCAGGGTAGCGACAGCTCGTCTTTGATGGTAGTAACCGCGAATCGTTTTCAGCAACCGGTGAATACGGTGCTGGCACCGACGGAAATTGTCACGCGTGAGGATATCGATCGCTGGCAATCGCGTTCGCTGGTGGATGTGCTCCGTCGGCTGCCCGGTATCGATATTGCGCAAAATGGCGGCATGGGGCAGACCGCATCGGTCTATGTCCGCGGTACGGAAGCAAAGCACCTTTTGCTGCTGATCGATGGCGTGCCGGTTGCGCGTTCTGGTATTTCGAACGATCCCGAACTTAACCAAATTCCGCTCTCTCTGGTGCAGCGTGTTGAATACATTCGCGGGCCGCGCTCGACCGTTTACGGCTCCGGGGCAATCGGCGGCGTGGTCAATGTCATCACGCTGACGAATGATGAAAAATCGCAAATCAACGCGGGTGTTGGCTCGAAAGGCTATCAAACGTATGACGGTGCGCTACGCCAGCGTTTCGGCGATACCGTTGCGACGGCGGCGGGTTCTTATACCAGCACGCGCGGGTTTAACGTCCAGCCAGACTCGAGCTGGGATCATGACGACGACCGTGATGGTTATCGTAACAAGACCTTTTGGGGCAGCGTTCAGCATAAGTTTAACGATAATTTCAACGGTTTTTTCCGCGGTTATAACTTCAGTAATAACGTCGATTATGACCTTGGAAGCCCGCCGTTTTTACCTTCTTACAGTGCCGATGAGCGCCAGCTTTACGCCCAGGGTTGGGACACCGGGCTGCTCTTTAATCAAGGCATCTACTCTTCTCAATTGTTGGCGAGCTACCAGAAGAGCAAAGATTACAACTACAGCAGTATTTATGGCCGCTATCACGACGGCACGACGCTCGATGAGATGGCGCAGCGTTACATTCAGTGGGGAAATACTCTGGCGGTCGGAAAAGGCTCGGTGAGCGCGGGCGTTGACTGGAAGCAGGAGCGCCTGACCTCGGCGGATATCGCCACGCGTGAAGCCTACGAGCGCGAAAACACGGGCCTGTATCTGACCGGGCTGCAACAGTTCGGGGATGTCACGCTGGAGGCATCGGGTCGTGAAGATAAAGACGATCAGTTCGGCTGGCACGGCACCTGGCAGACCGCTGCGGGCTGGGAGTTTATCGAAAATTACCGCCTCACGCTCTCCTATGGAACGGGCTTCCTCGCTCCTTCGCTTGGTCAGCAGTTTGGCGCGAAGCGTTTCGGTATTGCTTCTAACCCGAACCTGAAACCGGAAAAGTCAAAGCAGTGGGAAGCCGGTATCGAAGGGCTGACCGGGCCGCTGGACTGGCGGCTGTCGGCGTATCGTTACACCATCGATAACCTGATAACCTACAGCGACACTGCTTATTACAATATCAACTCGGCGACCATCAAAGGGGTCGAGCTGACGGGGAATATTGACACCGGCATCTTTTCGCACCGCGTTACGCTGCAATATATAGATCCGCGTGATGATGAAACCCATGAAGTGCTGCCGCGCCGCGCCAAACGCCAGGCAAAATATGATTTGGATTGGGCGCTATTCGATGTGGATATGAACCTCTCCTGGCAATATTTCGGCAAGCGCTTTGACAACCGCACATCAAGCTATAATCCGGAGCAACGAACTCTCCCTTGTTATAGCACGGTTGATATTTCTGCTTCATATCCAGTGACCTCTCACCTGACAGTTCGTGGTAAAATAGGCAACTTGTTCGATAAAGAGTACGAGACAGCTTATGGCTACCGCACTGCAGGACGAGAATATACCGTCTCTGGCAGCTACACCTTCTAAAGCACGTCCCACCGTCCTGGTGTTTGACTCCGGCGTCGGAGGGTTATCCGTTTATGACGAGATCCGGCAACTCCTGCCGGATCTGCATTATATCTACGCTTTCGATAACGTTGCTTTTCCCTACGGTGAAAAGAGCGAAGAGTTTATCGTCGGGCGCGTTGTCGATGTTGTCACTGCTGTTCAGGCTCGCTATCCCCTCGCGCTGGCCGTCATTGCCTGTAACACCGCCAGTACCGTTTCTTTGCCCGCGCTGCGTGAAAAATTTACGTTTCCGGTGGTGGGTGTCGTGCCTGCCATTAAACCCGCCGCGCGCTTAACGGCTAACGGCGTAGTCGGGCTGCTGGCAACGCGCGGTACGGTGAAACGCCCTTATACGCATGAGCTTATTGCGCGTTTCGCTAACGAATGCCATATCGAAATGCTGGGGTCGGCGGAGCTGGTGGAGCTGGCGGAGGCAAAGCTGCACGGAGAAGCGGTGCCGCTGGATGAGCTGAAGCGTATTTTGCGCCCCTGGCTGCGCATGAAGGAGCCGCCTGATACGGTAGTACTGGGTTGTACACATTTCCCTTTATTACAGGATGAGTTATTACAGGTGTTGCCGGACGGCACCCGCCTGATTGATTCGGGCGCAGCAATCGCGCGTCGAACGGCCTGGCTACTGGGGCATGAAGCGCCGGATGCAAAATCTGCCGACGAAAATATTGCCTTCTGTATGGCGCTGACGCCGGAAACTGTGCAACTTTTACCCGTTTTACAGCGTTATGGCTTTAAAACGCTCGAAATGTTGCCACTTTGACAGCGTGTTGCATAAAAAAGAGACGGTTGAAAACTTTTTTCAAATTAGGGGTTGCCAGCGGAAATTATCTCCCTATAATGCGCCTCCACTGACACGGCACAACGGCAAACACATCGGCCTGTCAGGCGAAGAAATCTGAAATTAATCAG
>NZ_JBQPOM010000022.1:0-188869 GCF_052220145.1 Vagococcus sp. WN89Y
GTGTCTGTATCGGCATCTGCATCTGTATCCGCGTCGGTGTCAGTGTCGGCGTCCGTGTCGGCGTCCGTGTCGGTGTCCGTGTCGGTGTCCGCATCTGCATCAGCGTCTGTATCCGCGTCAGCATCGGCGTCTGCATCAGCGTCTGTGTCCGTATCTGCGTCCGCATCTGCGTCGGTGTCAGTGTCGGCGTCCGTGTCGGCGTCCGTGTCGGTGTCCGCATCTGCATCAGCGTCTGTATCCGCGTCAGCATCGGTGTCAGAGTCGGCATCAGTATCGGCATCGGCGTCGGCATCTGTGTCGGTATCCGTGTCCGTATCGGCATCAGCGTCTGCGTCAGTGTCGGTATCGGTGTCGGTGTCGGTATCGGTGTCGGTGTCTGCGTCGGTATCCGCATCTGCATCGGCGTCCACATCGGTATCAGCATCGGCGTCTGTGTCTGCGTCAGTATCTGCATCTGCGTCCGTATCGGCATCAGCGTCCGTATCAGCATCTGTGTCGGCGTCCGTATCGGTATCCGCGTCCGCATCTGCATCTGTATCGGCGTCCGTATCTGCGTCAGTATCTGCATCTGCGTCGGCGTCCGCATCGGTGTCGGTATCAGTGTCTGTATCTGCATCCGTATCGGTGTCTGCATCCGTATCTGCGTCAGCATCGGTGTCCGCGTCGGCATCTGCATCTGTATCGACGTCCGTATCTGCGTCTGCATCCGTATCAGTGTCCGCATCGGTATCCGCGTCCGCATCAGCATCTGTATCTGCATCAGTGTCAGCATCCGCATCAGCGTCTGCATCTACGTCAGTATCTGCATCTGCGTCGGTATCCGCGTCAGCATCGGTGTCAGCGTCGGCATCAGTATCGGCATCAGCGTCTGCGTCGGTATCTGCATCAGCGTCGGTATCCGTGTCGGCGTCGGCGTCTGCATCAGCGTCTGTGTCCGTATCTGCGTCCGCATCTGCGTCGGTGTCTGTATCGGCATCTGCATCTGTATCCGCGTCGGTGTCAGTGTCGGCGTCCGTGTCGGCGTCCGTGTCGGTGTCCGTGTCGGTGTCCGCATCTGCATCAGCGTCTGTATCCGCGTCAGCATCGGTGTCAGAGTCGGCATCAGTATCGGCATCGGCGTCGGCATCTGTGTCGGTATCCGTGTCCGTATCGGCATCAGCGTCTGCGTCAGTGTCGGTGTCGGTATCGGTGTCGGTATCGGTATCGGTGTCGGCATCGGTATCCGTGTCTGCGTCAGTATCTGCATCGGTATCCGCATCAGCGTCAGCATCCGTGTCCGTATCTGTATCGGTGTCGGCGTCCGTATCGGTATCCGTATCAGTGTCTGCATCGGTATCTGTATCAGCATCTGCATCTGCATCTGCATCCGCGTCTGCGTCTGCGCCTGCGTCCGTGTCAGCGTCGGTGTCGGTGTCGGTGTCGGTGTCGGTGTCGGTGTCGGTGTCGGTGTCGGTGTCGGTGTCGATGTCGGTGTCAGCATCTGCATCAGTGTCCGCGTCGGTATCCGTGCCTGCATCAGCAGCAGCGTCATCGCGTTCCTGGTCGGGTTGAGCGGGTTCTTCGCGCGCCGTATCGTCGGGATTATCGATCCCGGCGGTGGGATAACCCGCCGTCGGATCGACAATTTCTCCGGTAAGATCAAGCACAACAGGAGCATGGGTGCCGCCAGTATCAGGGCCGCCGGGAACTACGAGCTGTCCGGGAGAGGCCGTAGGGCCTGCAGCAGTCGCTTCGAGAGTTTTTGTCGGGTCATCACCTGCTGCAATCGCCTGCTGGATGGATGCAATATCTATTTGATCTGTCGGCGGCGTCTCAGGCTCGGCCTGTATTGAATAACCGGTACTGTCCCAGTGGCTATCACGGCCCAGGTCGAGCGTTTTGCCATCAGACAACACGATGGTTACAGCTCCACCGGAGCCTATATCTATCTGCTCACCGTCCTGGATAGTATCTCCTTCAACCAGCAGGTGCCGGCTACCATCGGGGGCAGTTGCAAAGACTTGTCCTATAACAGCTTTGATTACCCCGGCCACGCCGCTCATATCATGCGCCTCTTAAAAATCGTCACGAATTCTACCATTGGGATCAGGTATCAAATTCCAAAAGGAATAAATTTCAACGCATTAGCAATAGCGAAAAAGCAATGGCATTGTTTATTACATAAAATCTCAAGGAATATTTTTCGAGGTAATACGCTGCAAGCCTTTATCAAACCAATCAATAAGATAAGCTAATAAATTTATATTTAAGGGAAAAACAAAAACACCTTAAAGTATTATTTATTAAGCTGTTTAAGCTGATAGAAGCAAACTTTAAAAAATGCCCTCATCTTCATCATCGATTAATCTCTCAAGACCACTTAATGTTAAACGAGCCTGAGTTCGGTTTATTAGTTTACTTTGCGCTGCATGAGGCAAATCTGTAATACTAATAATTCCTTTACGCATCAACACTTCAATGAGATCTTCCAGTACACGAACCATTTCCAGGTCGCTCTGCTGTAACCGCTGTAATGTTGCTTTACGCATCGCCTGAACATTAAGCCACTCTTTTATTTCCTCAGTATCTATTGCATAGTGTTCCACGACACCCGCAAAAGGCGTGGTTTCCACCCGTGTTATTCGCCCTTCAGCGTCGCGTTCAATGTAATACACGATGAGTCCCCCATATCATATGTGGTACCGTTGCAACTTATTGTTCCGATAATAAAGTGGGTGCACCAAAGTATCTCCCCATGGCACCATAAAGACCTATTTTATTGAGTATCGCTAATTCTCCGGAGGTTTCAACTCGCTCTGCAATAATAGGCAGATTAATTTGCCGGGTGGCCCAATACATAGCTTCAATAAAAAGTCGCTTATCCTCTTCTTTATCAATATGGTGTATATAACTGCCATCAACTTTTACCCAGGCTAATCCCCACTGCGGTAAATTTCCTACAAGATTGAATCTTCCACCAAAATGCTGAATACCCAAACGGCACCCGACAGCATTAAGTTTATTAACTAACTGACTGACGCGTTCCGGTTCGGGTAATTCCTTTTCATCGATTTCCAGCGTTAGCCGTTTGGCTTCTACAGGCGAATTTTTTAATAAAAGAAGTAAAGTATTGAGTTTTTCGTCAGTTGCCACACTTTCACCACTAATACTCATGGCCAGCGGCTGCGTTATATTTGCCATTTCCCGTAACGTTTGCTTAAGCATAACAAGATCCATACGGTAGTTAAGCGAAAAGCGATGCACCCACGGCATAAATTGCCCTGCGGGAATTATTTCCTCATTTTCCGCTTTTATTCGCGCCAGAACTTTTTGATGTAATACATGTTGCGAGTCATTGCACTCAAAAACCGGCTGAGAAAAGAGGATAAACTTTTCCTCAATTAATATGTCTTCAAGCCGCGTAAGCCAAAGGCGATGCTCTTCATCATTGTTATCCTCGGTATGAATGAGTGAGTCAGCAAAATAATGCACATCGGTTTTTGCTTTCACCAGCGCCCGATCCGCCTGGAGCAGAATATTTTGTGCCTTGTCGCCACTGTGAAAAACCACCTGCGCAAAATGCGCGAGCGGTGAAACATCGCTCATTTCTTGCTCACTAAGGGTTTGCAGGCGTGCACTCAGCGCGTTCTCCAGTTCCGCTGGTAAAATTTCCAGCGTAATCAAGGCGAATTCGCCGCCACGAATACGCGCGAGAAAACCATCGTGAGAGAGGAAACGTTGCTGGAGCTCACGCAAAATATCTGCAATTGCCAGCAATAATGCATCGGTTTTTTCACCGCCAATGCGCTGATTCAACCCCGCCAGATCGCGAATCTGCAACACAATTAAGTGCCCGGTCACACTCTCTTCATCACGCAGTAAAGATTGCAACTTTATATCAAACGCTCGCCGATTATTCAGGTTGGTCAGGCTATCGTGATAGGCCGCCTCACGCAGAACTTCTGTCCGCTGAGCCTGCTCGTAGAACAACGTTTTGAGCTGCGTGACCATCATATTACTGGCTTCAACCACACGCCGAAGCTCCGGCGTCTGCGGCATATCGGGCACGTTTCGAAACTCCCGGCGGCAAATTGACATCGCCTGTTCGACAATTTGATTGAGCGGTTTCAGGCTACGGTGCAGCATCACCATCGCCCCTAAAATACATGCCGTGCTACAGAGTACCAGCCAGAGGAAACTGGCAACCATATCATCCCACAGGCGTGCCAGAGCAAACATCGGATGACTGCTCACTTCAACGCGCGCGGCCTGGATCCAGCCGTCCATAATGATGGCGTCGCCTTCACCGGGCTGTAATTTAACTAACTGCACAAACCAGCCCGGAACATTGGCTCCTGCCGGTTTTCCTTGCCGCTCAATTAACGGCTGGCCATTTTTTATATCCACCAGCCGTATGCGATAAAAATATCCGCTATCAAAAATAGAATTCACCATCAGTTCAGTCATGGCCGCGTCGTGAATATGGCCGGTCAGCGCAACGCCAAGCGCTGTGGCGGCATCCTGAGCATGTGAAGTTAATTGTTTGCTGTATTGTTCGCGGGCGCTTTCCAGCGTAATAACGTAATTGCCGCAAAACAATATTAATGTAAACAGACAGATGCCGATAACAAGCTGTTTATATAAAGACATGGCGAGGCCCTATTCTTTAATGACAAACCCCTCAGCACGCATTCTGGTGAGAAGATCCTGCCAGCGAGATAACTGTTTGCTGTCGCCGACACGTTTATTTCCTGCGGCCTGCGGCAGCCATAAACCTTCGCCGTTAAAAGCATAAACCGGCAACAGATCAGTGCGTTGAGTGGCCGGTAAAATTACAGCTTTTAAATTATCCAGAACTAATGGGATAGCCTCCGGCGTGGAATACCAGGTGACAACCATATGCGCCTGGTTCAGCTGTAATGCTTTAACGTACGTTATGCGTAATTGACTCGCCGGGATGCCTATTTCCCGCAGCGTGAAATACTTTGCTAACGCATAATCTTCACAATCGCCCGCGCCCTTGCGCAGAGATTCCACGGGCGTCGCCCAATAATCTGTCGCTCCCCAGACTGACCGATCGGCCCGAAAAAGAATGCGCTGGTTAAAAAATGTATTTACGCGCGTAAGCTTTTCCTGAACGCTTCCCTGTGGTGGGTGTGAAATCAACGCGGCCCATTCATTTATCCTTTTCTGCCCGGCAGGTGTCGCCGCGCCGTATAATTGCCGGGTACGGGCATTAATAACGGTAAAGTCCCACCCTGCTGCCAGCCCTGAGGGCGAAAAAAGAAACAGCAACAATAACCAGAACGAAAACCTTCGTTGGCAGGCCTGGACATTTTTAAAGATGCGGTTCATACATCATGCATATTAAGCCAGGCGCTAGTGCGCATGGCCAGCAGAGTTGTTGCGCCAGTATTTCCGGTAAGCGATATAACCGGAAAGATAGTGCTCCACATCATCAATCCTGACCCGATAACTGTGGTGGCGAATAAAAAAGCTGCCAACAATACGCGATGGATTTTTAAAAAACATTGCCAGTTCCGGCCAGAAAAAACCATTCGCCAGATAACGGGCGCGCGTTTCCAGCGCCAGATAAAACTTATCCAGATCCAGCTTATTTAAGAGACGTTGATGCTCTGACTCCTTAAGTCTTGCGATCATTTGAACCGCTGCCATCATTAATTCCAGCAAAGTCGGGTAAGTCGTGACCCGGTTGAGAACAAAATCAAGATGCCCGCGCACATTATCCAGCCCAAACTGGTAATAACGTTTTTGCGGGCGATACAGCGTAAGTTCATTTATACAATAGCTTAGCCAGTGGTCATGCGCCTGCCAGTGTTGCCGGGCAATAAAATAATCAACGGCACGTTCGACACAATCCAGCCAGCGGGTGTCGGGCGCGATACCAAATAAACGCATCAGCGCAAAAACGGCCTCACCGTCATAATAGATAATGCGATGCTCCGCTTTTACCGACAAATCGGCGGCATGCAATACATGTACAAAGCCGCCGGTTTGCGCCTCCTGCATATAACAGATGCCGTTTGCCAGGCGGTTCATTTGCGCAATATAGCGCAGGTCGCCGGTCAGCTCGCTGTACTTGGCCATCGCCAGAATCGACACCGCGTTGCCGCCCAGTTTGATTTCATCGTGGGCGTCAACCAGGAAATCCGCCTCGCTGCCATCCGGCAGTTGCCGGGTTTGGATCAGCGTTTCACTCAAATGCGTTAACGCACGCAGGATTGCCGCAAAATGCGCGTCATTGCGGCTAATTTCCCACCCTTCCAGCAAGGCATAGGTCGAACTGGCATGCCGCAAGGTGTTATACGCCGGGATCGCGCGATCAAAACAGGGAAACCAGCCGTAGTCATACCGGCCATCAGGTTTTATCTGTAAAGCCAGGTAATGTGTTGCGGAGAGGATCATCATATCCAGCTCATCCTGCCAGTGGTCAAGCTGCCGGTAGCCTGAATTACGCCCCGTCGGCTCGATGGCAAGTATTGCAGCGCCATCGCAAAAGAGTGCCTGCGTGGTAAAGCGCCAGACAGGCTGTTCGGGCTCCTGCGGCCAGTCAAAAACCGCACCGAAGCGTCGGCGTGAATAGTGCGCCAGATTTTTGCCGTTGGGAGTGGCAACGCCTCGCGTGCCATCGTACATCAGTGCGTTGGCCGCGATTTCCTGCTCCAGCACCGCATAGTTAAAAGCGGGATCGAAACTTAATCCATAGCGAAAATAATTACGCTTGGTCACGGCGAGCTTTTCCAGTAGCGCTCCCCAGGATAACAGTTCAACGCGATCAACCACATCGACACGCAGCCAGATAATTTCTGCCGAGGAAACAGAAGGTAAATTTTGCAGCGCCTGCGAGCCTTTTTGCCACGCCTCGTCAAAATTTATCCCTCGTCCATGCGTAATATGCGCCCGGCTTTTTCCATCGCTGGCGCTAAAAAATATAACCCAGCCAGGCAAATGCGCAGAAAGCGCGCTAATATCCATTTGTTCGACTGCGGGACGGATCTGCGCAAGTAATTGGCGGAGAGACATTTACACTCCCGTTTATTTTAGCGACAAGGACTCTATTTAAAATAACACCATATTTGCACGGCTGCGTATTCTGTTGCTTCATTATTATGACTGGCGAGAGGAATATGTCATTACTATTACGCTGCGTTTGTGTCCTGTTATGTTTATTATCCTTTGCGACTCAAGCGGATACTCCATTGCTGTGGAATCAAAAAGCGCGCGCTGAGAATTGCCCGCTGCACGCCGATGCGCTATGGGTAAAATATAAAGGTGGCGTGGCCTGTATTCGCTTTTTTTCTGCCGGGAATTTGCAATATGCTCCGCTGGTGATGGTGATATTCAGAGGCGATCGCGTGCCTTTTATCAAACGCAACCCCGGAACCATTCCGGCAAATACGCCAACCGCGCAGCGTCGCCAGGCAGCAAGGCTCAGCGCGCAGGCAGGCATGCCGGTGGTGATTATGGCTCGTCCCGGAACCTATGGCTCCAGCGGCAATCATTATCAACGGCGCCAGCCCGCCGAATTTCTTGCGCTGAATGCGGCAATGGATAGTCTGCGCGCACGCTATCATATTAAAAAATTTATTTTAAATGGCCATAGCGGCGGCGCTACGGCGGCCTCGGCATTATTAACATTTGGTCGCCGGGATATTCGCTGCGCTATTTTAACATCGGGTGCCTGGGATTTACTTAATCGTGCGGAAGCGCTGCGAAAAGAGCGTAGGGAAAAAAGTGATGTCGGGAAAGATGTCACCGGTCTGAGGCAACCTTACGATCCGCTTTATCATATTGAAGGTATTACTCAGGATCCCCAACGTCTGGTAATGGTCGTCGGCAATCTGCTGGATAAAACCACACCTTTTAATCTTCAGCTTAAATTTGCCCATGCATTACGCGAAAACAAACATCGTGTTTTGTTAATTGAATGGCCTGCTTATCCACCTGAATTTCATAATCTTAAAGGAAGCCCAGGAATAAAATATGTCGACAAATGCAAAACGGCCAGGCTGGCGAAGCGCAGAACTTGAACAATTACTTGGTGCGAAATGGTCTGCGCATCCGGAAAAAGAATGGCGAGCTGAAAATATTGCGCTCAACATATTTGATAAACAAAATAATAATGGCAAATGTTTATTTATCGCTATGGATGAAAAAACATGGCATGCCGGTTCAGGTAACCGGGGTATTTATGCTGGCTGGGAAGATACGCATGAGGTATTAAAGAAAAACTATCACCAATTTTGCGGTGCTATTGTCCAGCATTATCTGCCTGAACTGCCGACTGAATTTCCGCAAATGGTGGTGGAAAACACCTATAACGTATTGCCCGTTCTGGCTGATGAAGCGCGTCGGCGCATGAACGGTAAAATTATCGCTATCACCGGCACGGTGGGTAAGTCGTCAACAAAAGATCTTTTACAGATGCTGCTCCCGCAATTTGGCACAACAGTCGCCACGCCGGGTAATCATAACACCCGCACAGGAACCCTGCTGAGCCTTGCGCGCTGCATTACCGACCCGGCGTATGCCGTACTGGAGGTGGCGATATCCGCCCTCTGGATGCGCGCAACCCATGCCGGCATGCGCATCAAGCCGCATATTGCCATCATTACTGAAATCGGCATGACGCAGGTGGGCGATTTCGTGAAAACGCGGCACGATACCGCGCGTTTCAAAGCCCGGCTTTGCAGCGCAATCCTGCCCGGCGGCTATGCAATATTAAACCGTGACATGGACGAGTATGAGTTTGTTCGCCTTGAAGCGTTGCGTTACGGCGCGCGGGTCATCAGCTATGGTTTTCACCCCGAAGCAGATGTAACGGTTACGGGCTACCGTGCGGCAACCGACCACTCCGTTATCAGCATCACGCTTAACGGCACGCCCCTTCAGTACCGCCTGAACGTCCCTGGCAAAGGGATGGCCCGCAACACTATCGCTGCGTTGATTGCCCTGGCATTGCTGGGGTGCGACACAGAAAAGGGCGCAGCGAGCATTGCCCATTTCCGCAATGCCAAAAGCAAACTCCAGGCCGGGAGGTTATCACTGCCCGGCGGTGGTTCGGCCACACTCATTGATGATAACTATAACGCCACCTTTACCTCCATGTGCAACGCCTTTGACGTGGCCGCGCTCTATCGCCTGGCGCCGGGGCAGCGCCGGATAGCGGTACTTGGGCGGCTGGCAACGCTGGACTTTCAGGCTCCCGTGAGCCATATGGCGCTGGCGACACCGCTGCTGGAAGCGGGTTTTGACAAAATCTGGCTGCACGGCGAAGAGATGCGCCACCTCTTGCCCCTGCTTCCCGCAGATCGCGTCGCCGGGCATTTTACCCACCTTGATGCAATGGCAGAGCACGTGATGGCAGACCTGAAAGAAGGCGACGTTGTGCTGGTCAAAGGTAGCGTCAGCGACTCCGACTTTCATCAAATAGTCAGCCGTATGAAAGCCATCAGCCACAACGCCAGCGCAGACTTACAACAAGGCCAGACGGCAGCGATGTTAACCAACCTTTCCAGCGATGAGCTGGCCGTCTCGCGCCATGCGCAGGCTACATTTGCGCCTTTGCACTTAAGCCATCTGCTGCTGATGATGCTCGTTGCCGAAGCGCTGACTTCACATAAAATTCGTCTCACAATGCCGGTTGCAGTCAAAACAGTTCCACCAGGTATTGTGCAAAAAGGGCCGTCTTTGGGGCTGATAACGGGCCAGCAATACAGTGTGAAGGCGCTGCTTCAGGCGATGATCATTCATCATGCCCGCGACGCCGCGGTGAACCTTGCCACCTTGTTGGCGGGCGATGCCACAGCCGGGCTTGCGCGCATTCAGGCTCAGGTGAAGACGCTCGGATTAACGCATACGCGTCTCACCAATGTGTCGGGTCGTTTATGGCAAGCGCAGCAGACGACAGTGGAGGATATTACGCAACTGGTTCGTCAGTTCTGCCAGCGTTTTCCGCACTTGCTGCACTGGCTGGCGGAAAGCGAAACCGTGCTGGCCAATAACCTTTACCGCAAAGGGACGAATATTCAGGCCGAAGGACGAGCCCATTACAGTTACAGCTCAGGCGGCACGCCTTGCTGGGGATTTGCTATTGCACGGGTAGAGCAATCCCTGTGGCTGGCCTGCGTGGCGGGGGCGGATGACGCATTTCATCTCGACTATTTACTTGATGATTTATTAGCACAAACGGACGCGTCGCCCCGACCGGCAAACGCCGAACCAACAGTGGTGGTGGGCGATAAAGACCAACCCCGTGTGACGCTGCTGGGGGATACCTATTTCGGTGAATGGTATACACGCCGACGCCAGCGTCGCGGTATCGATGATGCTCTCCAGCGCCACGGCTACGACCACGCGTTCCTGGCCATCGATCCTTTACTGGCGCAAAGTGATTTAACTATCGCCAATTTTGAAGCCGCGCTGGCCAATGCTGCAACGGTAAACCTTACCGGGCGTAAACCGTTTTGCCTGACAGGCAACCCGCAAGCAACCGCTGCGGCGCTAAAACGTCACGGAATTGATGCAGTGTCGCTGGGGAATAATCACGCGATGGATGCGGGCGTGGACGGGCTTATCAGTACGCAGGATGCGTTTCACCAGCGAGAGATTATCACCTTCGGCGCCGGACTTAATGCCGCGCAGGCTCATGCGCCCTTAACGCTTATGGCTGGCGGGCGGTGTTTTCAGTTTTACGCCGCCTACTGGTATCGCCGCTATATGGAAGACGATTGTGCTTTTTATGCGCAGCCGCGCCGCGCGGGCGTTGCCTGCATCAGCGGTGGACTGGTTGAGCAAATCCAACGAGAGAAAGCGAAGGAAAACCCTGCCACCATCATTGTGCTGGCGCACTGGGGGGTGGATTATCGCTGGACGCAGCCACTGCAACGCCAGCTGGCGCAGCGGCTAACGCTGGCGGGAGCAGATTTGATTATTGGCTGCGGGCCACATATGCCGGGTGAGTTCGTTCGTCTGGGGCAAAAATGGGTACTGTACAGTATCGGGAATGCCGTCTTTAACAGTACCGGTGAATATGAGGCGCGCCAAATGCCGCCCTACGGATTTATCGTCCACCTGCTGCCAGGCGGGCCGGACCCCAGACTGGTTTTGCAGCCCATTTTTACTGATAACCAACAAACTTTCTGGCAACCGAGGCCGGTTAACGAGACAGAGTTTGCCCACCTCATCGCTCTTTTACGCGAGCAAGGCGTTATTGTGCTTGAACAACCGGACGGTGAAAACGCCTGGATAGAACGCAAGCCTGGTTATCCTCCGTCGATTGTTCTGCCGCTGGACGCCCGTTTTGCCGGGCGTGAAAGGTAGACAAATACTTCCGGCCTTTCCTTTAAGCGCAGCGCGTAAAATAACCCTGTTCAGCTGGCGAAGCGGGATATTCGCCGCCGTAAGGTGAATCATATTTAGCGGCAATGCGTTGAAAAACCATTGCCGCAATAAACGCTTCAGTTCACCTGTTTTGTGAAATTACGTTATTAATGTGCGCTACTGTTTATAAACAAGGCATTATAACTTCCGGTATGGGTCGTAAGCGTGCGACCGTGATTAGCTTTTACTTAACGACTTTCTAAGCAAAGCGCCGTTATTTGCACGGGAAACGTTTATTCAGATAAATCATCAGAAAAGAGCGGCTACACTCAACTTATCAGCAGGCACCGGGAAGCAATAGCGCGCGCAAAAAGAGAGTTTTGCTCAATATCTTGCTGATATAAAAGATTTTGAGTGAAAACAGCACCGTTTCCTGACGTTTTTACATAAGAAAAGGAGGGCTTGTGAAAAAAAAGCAAGAAAATGGGGATGCCCTGCCAGCTGATGGTGAAAAAATTCAGCCTGCCAACAATTATATTAAAGAAGCGATAAGCATACACTGATAATATCAGGTTTATTCCTGAAATAAGATAAATGACATTTTTTTCAACGGCGCAGCCGTACAGAAAATCACGTGACCGACCTGAAATCTTATAAAAATAAAATCATATGATTATTCTTAATTATTAGCGATACCAGGGATAGTAGTGCATTCAATAGTTTTGCAATGTCGTGGCCCTAACGTTCCAGTGAGCGCTATCTTTTTTATTTCAGGCATCACCAGTTTTGCATCAACGGCAAGGGATGGTTTAATAATGAATACATCGAGAAAATACTATGAGATTCTTTTAAAACGTTACCCTGATGCACACAACATTACGCGCCAGGTTGCAGGCCTGGCGTCGGAAGATAAAACCAAAAGTTTGGATAAAAATTCATTCATCGACGATTTTATCAGCCAGCTTACCCTGCGTTTACCTGACTACCCGGCTAACAAAAATCTTTTTGATGTTTTACAGGATAGCGTTACAAAAGTTTTTTATAGCCAAATTAAACAGTTACTTTCAAAATTTGAAAGTTTGATCCTTAACAAAGAAGAGCTGGCGCTGAATCTCAGCCAACAAGGCGTACATGCTTTGCCTGACGATATTCGCCAGGTCTGCTTTTTTGCATCCCAGTTACCACAAATGTCTCAACAGAAAATTTCGAGCTGGGAAGAATTATTTGAGCATTTCCCAATCATTGAAAAAAGATTAACGCTGCTCGATCGTCATATGATAATTATATTAGACGATATGTTAACAAGACTTGATAAAGATAAAGAAACGCTAACTAATGCATTTAATATACGTTTATTTTCAATAAAAAGCATTCAGCTTTTCCTGGGCGATTTTCATCAAACCGGGAAAAGTGTAGTACGCATCGATTTCAGCACACATTCTGTTATTTATAAACCAGAAGGTGCAGATAATGAAGCTTTTGTTTTAGCCTTGCTTGATATAATAAATGCCGAAATCATGGATCTGCGTCTCGGGGTTCCGGCCTTTATCAATATGCATGAGTACAGCTGGCATGAGTACATCACTTTTCAAAAACCCAATAGTGTACAGGATGCGTTAGCTTACTACAGAAATATCGGCGCTTCGTTGTTGTTTATTTATTTGCTAAACGGCTCGGGATTTCACCCTAAAAATATCATATGTGTAAATCATACCCCCTATTTTATTGATCTGCAGATGATCTTTTCTCGGCCTCAGCAAGCCGGGTTGTTTACGGATTCCTTGCTAAATACGCTTATCGTGCCCTCACTAGCGGGTGATCCGCCAGATAGGTCTGTTTGTGGCATTACTCTTCCCCGAGCTGAAGATGAATTTATACAAACCAAGAAGATTAGCACTGATAACATCGTAAATATGTATCCGCAGGATTTTGCGGGCACGATCAAAGACGGGGATAACGTTCACACTATTAGTGACAGTTCAATTACATATACCGCATTAATTAATGCAATCAATGAGGGTTTTGATTGCATGCGTGATTTAATTAAAAACAATCAACAAATAGCCTCTTTTATTAAAAATTACCCGCCACTAAAAGGGAAAGTGGCTTTTCGCACCAGTCGTTCTTACCATGAAATGATACGGCTTGCTATGCACCCGGCATACGCATCCGACCTTGAAGCAAGAAATATATACTTGTCCTGTATTTTATATGAAGAAACAAATCCCTTAGATGTCATTCAATATGAGCATGGTGCAATTAGCGAAGGCAGAATACCTGTTTTTTATATGAACATGGTAAAAGGTAAATATTACACTGCTGATAATATAGAACTCAATATAAATGACAACCATTCTTTCAAAGACTACATGACGAAGGTATACCGGATGATAAATACAGATGAAGAGAGCGCATTACAAAAAAAACTTATGAATCTCTCTTTGGCTACGCTTTCCCCGGCAAAAAGAACCCTAAATAAAAAACACGCTTTTATTGAAAAAACCGTAAGCTTTATGGCCGGAGAAGAGATTAGTTATAAGAAAAAAGAATTCATCCTCAATATTGAAACAGACATCAGTGGTGCCAGGTGTTTAAACAAAATGAGTAGCGACATCTATAATGGATTGAGTGGCGCAACGTTTATGCAGCTCTGCAACTTTATCGTTAACCGAACATCAGTGAAAGAAAAGAGATTATATGATTTATATACCAGAGCCAAAAAGTACAACACCAATAAAACATTTGGTTGTTTTGAAATGAATGGTGGATTGCTTTATCTGGAATACCTTTTTCATAAAAACCTTATCGACTGGTTTGATATTTCGTTGTTCAACCAGCGTTTAATTAATATCATTAAACTGATAAAAAAAAGAGATTCGCATGTCGATATAATGAGCGGAATGGCTGGGATTCTCATCGTTTGCAGCCGGATGTATCTGTTATGCCCGCATAAAATTTATGAGTCGGCCATTAAGTTTCTCGCCTCCGCCATCATGAAAAAAGCCCTATATCTTGATACAGATATTGTTGCGTGGCGCGAAAAAATAACCGGTTTCGCTCTCGGTAATTCAGGCATCATTTATGCTCTACTGTTAGCAAACAATATACTGAATAATAAAGAGATACACCAACTGGCGATCCATGCTTTAAAATATGAACAGAAATTTAAAATTAGCCAGGGATGGAAAAACATGGCTATGTATGGCTGCGACGAGGACGCAAACTGCTGGCATCACGGAGCCGCAGGTATCTATTTATCACGCGCAGCCATGCTCAATGAAAACTATTTTGCAGACAGTGAAATCAAAGATATTTTATATTCCGATATCGAGCATTATCATTCGTCTAAAAAAGAGCGAGGTATTAATAATCATCCATCCCTTTGTTTTGGTGCTTATGGTAATGCGATGATCGATCCATTGAGTTATGCAGAGTATTTACACGTTGATTACAGTGAATATACGCCAGCGGAAAATAAATCTCTGATGATTGGCCGACCTGGTGCGCTCTATTCTCACCTGTTTATTAATCATAGCGACAGGGAAATGCCTAACCTGCTGCTGCTGAAATAGGCTAATGCAGCGTTCTGGCCTGTCTTCTGCCCAAATGAAGCGGCCAGTTATACAATACTGGTCGCTTTTACAAAAGCGAAATTTTCTTTATTCGCTACACAGAATCTGGCGAAAATGGGTCACCAACGGGCGTAGGTTTGCTTTATGCCAGGCAGCCCATAGCTGCGTAGAATAATTCATCCACGGTAATTCACGTAATACCACACCTTCAGGCGCGTTATGACGCAGACTGTGTTGAATTAATGCCAGGCCTAAGCCCGCTGCAACCAGCCCCAATGCCGTTAATGGTTCACCGGCTTCTAAACGAATATCGGGGTTAAACCCGGCTTTAACACAAGCGGCGACAAAATCATCGCGTGAATGGGCATCGTCGTTATGAATCACCGCTATCCACTGCTGGTCGGCAAGCTGTTGCGCAACAAGATGTTCCTCTTGTGCCAGAGGATGGCTTTGCGGCAAGGCCAGCAGCATGCGGTTAAGTGGACTGACGGTTGTATCTAATCCTGGGGGCAGGTCAGGGCCCCTGCACGACCAGAGTGCGCAGTCCGGAGAGCAACGGCATAGCAGAGAGCTTCGTGAAGACGATAAAGCGGGATTACATCAGCATCATGCCTAAACCGGACAGCCAGATGGCGTTAATAAATCTGGCAGTAGCGTTCAGCCATTACAATGAACATCATCCGCACAGCGCGCTGGGATATCGTTCGCCACGAGAATTTATACGCAGGAAGTTATCGCAAACGTAAGAGAGAAAATGCGTCTGGATATATAGGGTCAAATCCATGAGCTACTCTTTCGGGATGTTCGAATCCCCTAAAGTGAACGTTCAGCAAGGCGCTCAAGCAGCAGCACAGCGTTGCGCTGCATGGGGTTATTCTGGTGCTGAGCCGTTCGGCGGTTATACTTCAGTTTGTTCTCAACATCCTCAAGCGGATGTATGGAAACAATGGTCACAATGGAATATCAATGTACAGGTGACTTGAAGAAGTAAGATTTGGGGGGCAAAATGCCCCCTTATTCTTTGGGATAAGAAAATTCAGCAGTGACTAAATGCGACTCTGATTTATCAGATTGGACGTCATACGCGAAGTTATACCTCTCTCCAGATGTAAACTTAAATCCGAACACAGGAAGACAGTCACCCTTTGGTATATAAACAGGCTTGTCATCAAAAATCTTGTGAAGAGAGACATTATTATCGCTGTTGATTTGGATAGCAGTGATCCGTTCCTGTGGCTCCAGTGGTGACACCACACAAACTTGATTATCTTTGATAAATGCCGTTGTAGATTCACGATCTACCATTCGATCACCAGGCCCAGGGCATCCCGTTAAGAGGAATACAACACCCAGCAACATTTTGTTCTTCATGTTTAACGCCCCTTCCCTGTTACGATTTTCCGGTAAAGCGAAGGGACATCCTGCAACAAATCTACGCCCCTGTACATCCCCATGCGCGCTGGTCTCTGATAGTAAGACCACTTACTTATCCCATAAACCAGCAGTAACCAGTAATCAGCTAAAATAGAGGCTTGCTGTTCAAGAGAGTAATCCGTGAGCTTTTCTTTATCCAGCCTGTAGGTATATTCAGCTGCCCAGCTAAAAGCTCCCCGCATTCTCACCCATTGCCCGTGTTGGTGTTGCCAGACATGCCCCAGCTCATGGATGAAAACATATTTATCTTCAACGAAAACCGAGTTTGCGGAAAAGTCTTCCCTGTACATCGACTTTCTGTACCACAACTCCCCGTTGGGGGTCATCGCGTAATTTTGTTTCTGTAGTCCAAATGGTAAATAGCTGTCGCAATGAATCCAGACACGGCTATAAACTATCGAATCACCGAAAACCCTACGAGCCATTGCAATCTCGCCTAACGTCATCCGGCGTAATGTTCCTTCCTCTGCCTGTGCGCTCATAAACTGTCCTCGTTGTATGATTTATATCAGGGTATCCAGGGAGCATAAAATGGGCAACTAACAGATTTTGGACAATAGAAGCCATAAAGCCCCGTTAGTGGTACAAGCAACAAGCGGAGCGTAGCGACTACATCAGATTGTCAGAGGGATCACATCTTATCAGCGTGCTCGTGTACCTTTCGGAGCGTGAGCGAGACGCTGGCAGAGTCTGCATATAGTATGCAGGTACGTAGCTACTATTGAGCGCAGCGATTACCACTATTTGCCTGTTTACGCAGCCACAAGGCCGCACATCGGGCTTAAATGCATATGATCAATCTGTCGATGACATAACAATGCCAGGCTGGGCTTTTTCTTCAAGTTTTATTATCGCGGTGTGAGGATGCAACTGCCGCCAACGCTGAGTTATACTGTCATCTCACCATGTAATTTAGCGTGACAGTTACCAAGGGCGGATCACAATGGTAGAACCCATAGGCGACTAAAATAGGTAGCTATTTAAATTGCTGATAGATAAGGCTTGTTATGCTTCTCCACAAGGGGAGAGATCTGGAGCGGGCGAAGGGAATCGAACCCTCGTATAGAGCTTGGGAAGCTCTCGTTCTACCATTGAACTACGCCCGCGTTGAGGTGCGTTACGCATTATAGGCTTTACTGACCGTCTGGCAAGACAACGAAGCGCTAACAGGCTACAAAATAACCTGTTAGCGACCCTTTTAACATTTCGGCGCGCTACCCTGCGGCGGTAAATAACGCAGCGGATCGATAGCGGTAGCACGATAACGTAACTGGAAGTGCAATCTGACAGACGCAGCATCGCTGCTGCCCATTGTCGCAATCTTTTGCCCCGCCTTCACGCTCTGCCCATTATTCACCAGCATCGTTTCGTTGTGCGCATAAGCCGTTATGTAATCTTCGTTATGCTTAATCATGATTAAATTACCATAACCGCGTAGCTGATTACCCACGTAAACAACCTTACCCGCGCCGGCTGCATAAATGGGTTGCCCACGCGAACCGGCAATATCGATACCCTTGTTTCCGCCTTCCGACGTGGAGTAGCCCAAAATGACTTTGCCGTTTGTCGGCCAGCGCCAGCAGCGTTGCCCAACCGGCGGCCAGGATGAGGTTGGCACGGCAGAAGACGGCGTGACTTTGGCCGTTCTGCTGGGTGTCTTAGACGCGGCTGTTTTCGCTGCACCTTTTACACGCAAGCGCTGCCCGACAGCAATTGTATAAGGAGGAGAAATACCATTCATACTGGCGAGGTTTTTCACGCTGGTTCCGGTCATACGCGAAATACGGTACAGAGTATCGCCCCGCTTCACCGTATAGACAGAACCCGTAAATTTACCCACAGGTTTACTTCCGGCGCATCCGGCAAGCAACAGGCCAATCGCCAGGCAAATAACCAGGCGAAACGGATTTCTCGTCAGGCGTCCTGCGTGCAAAACAACTCCTCGAATAAATAAATTAGCGTCATATGATAACAGCCATAGATGCGATGCCAACCCTTTCACAACGTTCATTGTTCGCTTTCTGACAGCATCTCCTCTTGATTACTGAAGTCTGCTTTACGGCCAGGGATATCAATCTGTTGAATAAAGCACCGTTTATGCATGTGATGCCTTTTTCCCTGCCTTGCCAGACTCATCATCGCAAAGTCATATATAATAGCGACGACCCGGTGCGCCAAAAAGGCCGGGCCTACGGCGCTTTATCTGCCGTAGAGTTGCAAATAGCGGAGTAACGATGGGCAAGCAAGAGCAGATTATTTTGGTCAACGAGCAGGGAGAGTTGATCGGTACTCAGGAAAAATACGCCGCACATACACCACACACACCGCTGCATCTGGCTTTTTCTTGCTGGATTTTCAATCAGCACGGTCAACTGCTTATGACGCGCCGCGCGCTCAGCAAAAAAGCCTGGCCCGGCGTCTGGACCAATTCAGTTTGTGGTCATCCTCAGCCTGGCGAAGCCACCGAAGAAGCAATCATCCGCCGCTGCTTTTTTGAAATAGGTGCCCGGATCAGTGCTATTACGCCTGTTCTTCCCGATTTTCGCTATCGCGCGACGGATGCCTCAGGCATCGTCGAAAATGAGATCTGCCCGGTTTATGCCGCGCGGGTTCACACAGAAATTCAGCCAAACCCTGACGAAGTCATGGAAACGCAATGGATAGAACTGGACGACCTGTTTCGCGCGCTTAGCGCCGCGCCCTGGGCTTTTAGCCCGTGGATAGTTGAAGAAGCCGCAGGCGCAAGTGAGCAGCTTCGGCAATTTGCCGCCCGCGCAAAGCAATAAAAAAGCCCCGCGCGTTTCTCAACACCGGGGCTATTTTACGTTTTGACGATTATTTCACCGGGCGCATCGCCGGGAACAGAATAACATCGCGGATGGTATGGCTGTTGGTAAACAGCATCACCATACGATCGATACCGATCCCAAGACCTGCCGTCGGCGGCAGACCGTGTTCCAGCGCGGTCACGTAATCTTCGTCGTAGAACATCGCTTCATCGTCGCCAGCATCTTTTGCCGCAACCTGGTCCGCAAAACGCTGCGCCTGATCTTCTGCGTCGTTCAGCTCGCTAAAACCGTTACCGATTTCACGCCCGCCGATAAAGAACTCAAAGCGATCGGTAATTTCCGGGTTGACGTCGTTACGGCGCGCCAGCGGCGAAACTTCTGCCGGATATTCCGTAATAAAGGTCGGCTGAATCAGGTGAGCCTCTGCCACTTCTTCGAAAATCTCGGTGACAATACGGCCCAGCCCCCAGCTTTTCTCAACATGGATACCAATCTGTTCAGCAATCGCTTTCGCGCTGTCGAAGCTGTCAAGATCCGCCATATTGGTTTCCGGGCGATATTTCTTAATCGCTTCGCGCATCGTCAGTTTTTCAAACGGTTTACCAAAATCAAACGTCTGATCGCCATACGGAACCTGAGTGGTGCCGAGGATATCCTGGGCAAGCGTGCGGAACAGCGATTCCGTCAGCTCAATCAGATCGTTGTAATCCGCGTACGCCATATAGAGTTCCATCATGGTGAACTCCGGGTTATGACGCACGGAAATACCTTCGTTACGGAAGTTGCGGTTAATTTCGAACACTCGTTCGAAACCACCCACCACCAGGCGCTTCAGATAAAGCTCCGGCGCGATGCGCAGGTACATATCCAGGTCCAGCGCGTTATGATGCGTGACAAACGGGCGCGCAGACGCACCGCCTGGGATAACCTGCATCATCGGCGTTTCCACTTCCATAAAGTCACGATTCACCATGAACTGGCGAATACCGGCCAGGATCTGTGAACGTACTTTGAAGGTGTTGCGGGACTCATCGTTAGAGATAAGATCCAGGTAACGCTGACGGTAGCGCGCTTCCTGATCCTGCAGGCCGTGGAACTTGTCCGGCAGCGGACGCAGCGCTTTGGTCAGTAAACGCAGCTCGGTACAGTGGATAGATAGCTCACCGGTCTTGGTTTTGAACAGCTTGCCGCGCGCGCCGAGAATATCGCCAAGATCCCACTTTTTGAACTGTTCGTTATAAACGCCTTCCGGCAGATCGTCACGAGAGACATACAGCTGGATACGGCCACCAACATCCTGCAGGGTAACGAAAGAGGCTTTACCCATGATACGACGCGTCATCATGCGGCCCGCGACGGCGACTTCTACGCCCAGCGCTTCCAGCTCTTCGTTCTCTTTAGCGTCGTACTGTGCGTGAAGTTTATCGGAGGTCTGATCACGACGAAAATCGTTCGGGAACGGAATGCCCTGTTCGCGCAGCTGTGCGAGCTTCTCACGACGAGTTTTCAGTTCATTATTAAGGGAAGCTTCCGCGTCAGCGCCCTGTGCTTGTTGTTCAGACATGTTGGTTCCTCATAACCCTGCTTTCAAGCTTGCTTCAATAAATTGATCCAGGCTGCCGTCCAGCACCGCCTGCGTGTTGCGGGTTTCAACCCCGGTGCGCAGATCTTTGATGCGGGAATCGTCCAGCACATAAGAACGGATCTGGCTACCCCAGCCAATATCGGACTTAGTGTCTTCCATTGCCTGTTTCTCAGCGTTTTTCTTCTGCATTTCCAGTTCATAAAGCTTCGCTTTCATCTGCTTCATGGCCTGGTCTTTGTTTTTATGCTGGGAGCGATCGTTCTGGCATTGCGTCACTAACCCGGTTGGAATATGGGTAATACGCACCGCTGATTCCGTACGGTTAACGTGCTGACCACCCGCGCCGGAAGCACGGTAAACATCGATACGCAGGTCCGCCGGATTGATTTCGATATCAATATCGTCGTCCACTTCCGGGTAAACAAACGCAGAGCTAAACGAAGTATGGCGGCGACCGCCGGAGTCAAACGGACTCTTACGCACCAGACGATGTACGCCGGTTTCCGTGCGCAGCCAGCCGTAAGCGTAATCGCCGGAAATTTTAATCGTTGCCGATTTCAGCCCCGCGACTTCACCTTCAGATTCTTCAATAACTTCTGTTTTGAAACCACGCGCTTCTGCCCAGCGCAGATACATACGCAGCAGCATGCTTGCCCAGTCCTGCGCTTCGGTGCCGCCGGAACCTGCCTGAATATCAAGATAGCAATCCGCGCTATCGTATTCACCGGAGAACATACGGCGGAATTCGAGCTGCGCGAGCTTCTCTTCGAGCGCATCGAGTTCAACGACGGCCTCGTTAAAGGTTTCTTCATCGTCAGCTTCAACGGCAAGATCCAGCAGGCCAGACACATCTTCAAGGCCCTGGCGCATCTGATCCAGCGTTTCAACGATAGCTTCGAGCGATGAGCGCTCTTTACCCAGCGCCTGTGCGCGCTCAGGTTCATTCCACACATCCGGCTGTTCCAGCTCGGCGTTTACTTCTTCCAGACGCTCTTTCTTGGCGTCATAGTCAAAGATACCCCCTAAGAACGTCTGAGCGCTCCGTGAGGTCCTGAATACGATTTTTTACCGGGTTAATTTCAAACATGGTCTGATTTCTTTTATTGAACGTGTCAAAAAGCGGTGATAAGGGCGAGATTGTACCGGAATCCCCCCCTCTTTTGTACCTGCGCGTTATCTTTCCGCCGACATCTTTACATCCTCCGAATGGAGAGGGCTAAAGCGGCCAGAGATTTTCGATAATGAGCTGCACGCTGCGATTGCCGCGATACTCGTTAACATCAAGTTTATAAGCAATATTGACCTGGCGAACGCCGTTATCCGGCCAGCAGGTCGTGTCCACATTAAACGCGATACCGTCGAGCAGCGGGCCGCCGCCGACCGGCTCCAGCATCACTTTCAGGTGCCGCTCGCCCACCAGCCGCTGCTGCAACAGGCGAAACTCGCCGTCAAACACCGGCTCCGGGAACATCTGCCCCCACGGCCCGGCCTCACGGAGCATCTCGGCGACGTCCAGCGTCATCTCCTGCGGCGCCAGCGGCCCGTCCGAGAGAATTTCACCCTGCAAAAGTGACGGGGCCAGCCACTCGGTTACCAGTTCGCCAAAGCGTAGCTGGAACTCCTCAAAGCGCGATGCTTCAAGCGTCAGCCCGGCCGCCATGGCATGACCGCCGAACTTCAGCATCAGGCCAGGGTTGAGCGTATCCAGCCGCTCCAGCGCATCGCGCATATGCAGGCCCTGTATTGAGCGGCCCGATCCTTTCAGTACTCCTTCACCCGCCGGAGCAAAAGCAATGACCGGGCGGTGAAAGCGCTCTTTGATGCGCGAAGCGAGGATACCGACCACGCCCTGGTGCCACTCGGGGTGATACATCGCCAGCCCGCCGGGTAGCGTTGCGCGGCTGCGTTCAAGCTGCTCGCATAAAGTCAGCGCCTCTGCCTGCATTCCCTGTTCTATCTCTTTACGCGTCTGGTTTAGCGCATCAAGATCGCTGGCAAGCTGGCGCGCCTCGCCGAGGTTATCGCACAGCAATAGCGCGACCCCCACCGACATGTCATCCAGCCGCCCCGCCGCATTCAAACGCGGCCCGAGCGCAAAACCCAGATCGCTTGCCGCCAGTTTGTGCGCGTCGCGATTGGCAACTTCCAGCAAAGCTTTAATGCCAGGACGGCAGCGCCCGGCTCGGATACGGCTAAGCCCTTGCCAGGTCAGGATGCGGTTGTTGGCATCCAGCGGCACAACGTCGGCGACCGTGCCAAGTGCGACCAGATCAAGCAGCTCCGCCAGATTAGGTAGCGCCTGCCCACGCGCCTCAAACCAGCCGTTGTCGCGCAAGAACGCGCGCAGCGCCAGCATCAAATAAAAGGCAACGCCAACACCAGCCAGCGATTTGGAAGGGAACGCGCAGCCACGCAGGTTAGGGTTAACAATGGCTTCGGCAGCCGGTAAGGTATCGCCGGGCAGGTGGTGATCGGTCACAATGACCGGTATGCCCAGTTCATGCGCCCTGTCGACACCCGCATGGGAAGAGATACCGTTATCGACCGTCAGGATCAGTTGTGCGCCGCGCGCATGCGCCTGATCGACCACTTCCGGGCTTAGCCCGTACCCATCGTCAAAGCGGTTCGGCACCAGATAGCTGACGTTTTCACAGCCCATGTCGCGCAGAGCCAGCACGCTAAGCGCCGTGCTGGTGGCGCCATCGGCATCGAAATCCCCGACAACGATGATGCGCAACCCCTCCCGCATCGCGTTATAGAGATGCGTAACTGCGTCATCGATACCGCTGAGTTTCTGCCACGGCAGCATGCCTTTTACGCTGCGCTCAAGTTCGCGGTCAGTACGCACACCGCGGCTGGCATATAACCGGCGCAACAGTGGCGGCAGCGAGTCCGGGAGTTCCGCCGAGTCATCAACGGCCCGGCGGCGAAGTTGTATCGGAGCTTTCACGCGAATTACTTACCGCCAGTGATTTTCTGATGTTGGTCGAGGAAAGCTTTCATCTCTGCCGGAGCCTGGTAGCCGGGCACAACATAACCGTTGCTCAGCACAATTGCAGGTGTACCGCTGACGCCAAACTGCACGCCCAGCGCATAGTGATTAGCAATATCAATGTCGCAACTGGCCGCTTTCACACCTTTACCGTTCATTGCATCATCGAAGGCTTTCTTCGGATCTTTGGCGCACCAGATGGACTGCATATCCTTCTCGGCTTCGCTCTGAATCCCCTGGCGCGGGAAAGCCAGATAGCGCACGGTTATCCCCAGCGCATTGTAATCGGCTATTTCGCTGTGCAGCTTCTGGCAATAACCACATGTGATATCCGTAAACACAGTTATCACATGTTTTTCCTGCGGCGCTTTGTAGACAATCATCTCTTTTTCCAGCGCTTTAAGGTGCGGCATTAACATCTGCGTTGTCACATTCACCGGCTGCGCGCCGCTGACATCATACATCGGCCCCTGGATGATATGTTTCCCGTCATCAGTGACATACAGCACGCCGCTGTTGGTCAACACCGCTTTCATCCCTGCAACCGGCGCCGGGATGATTTCGGAACTTTGTACACCCAGTTTTGCCAGCGACTGCTTAATCGCCGCGTCATCAGCCTGCGCTACGCCAGAAAAAGCAGCAGCCATCAGGGTGAACATAATCAAACTTTTTTTCATAATACGTCCTTCTATTGTCAGCACTCACGCACGCGGGTGATGCTCTTGATGTAGCTTACGCAGCCGCTCGGTCGCGACATGTGTATAAATTTGCGTTGTAGAAAGATCCTGGTGCCCCAGAAGCATCTGCACCACCCGCAAATCTGCGCCGTGGTTAAGCAGGTGCGTGGCAAATGCGTGCCGTAAAACGTGCGGCGAGAGTTTTTCACTATCAATACCCGCAAGCGTTGCATAATGCTTGATGCGATGCCAGAAAGTCTGGCGCGTCATCTGCTGCGCACGCTGGCTCGGGAAGAGAACGTCAATCGACACACCGTTTAGCAGCCACGGGCGGCCATGTTCCAGGTAGTTTTCCACCCAGTACACCGCTTCTTCTCCCAGCGGAACCAGCCGTTCTTTATTCCCTTTGCCAATCACCCGCAATACGCCCTGGCGCAAGCTGATGTCGCTCATGGTCAGACCGACCAGCTCAGAGACGCGCAGGCCGGTGGCGTACAGCACCTCCAGCATCGCTTTATCGCGTAACTCCAGCGGTTGGTCAACCACCGGCGCCTGCAACAAGCGCTCCACCTGCGCCTCGCTCAGATCTTTTGGCAGACGCTGGGGCAATTTTGGCGAAGCCAACAACGCGCTGGGATCATCCACGCGAATTTTTTCCCGGCACAGATACTGAAAAAAACGCCGCATGGCGCTGAGCAGGCGCGCTGAGCTGGTTGCTTTATAGCCGCCGCCAACGCGCTCGGCGAGCAGCGCCTGCAAATCGTCGCGCTGCGCATGTTCCAGGTTATTCCCGCGGTGATGCAGCCACTCCACCACGCTTTTCAGGTCGCGACGATAGGCGCTGAGCGTGTTTTCAGCCAGGTTGTTTTCCAGCCAGAGGGCGTCAAGAAACTGTTCTATTCGCCCGAGATCTTGTTCCATCTGCCCGTCTCCATCGCTCATGTCGCTGCATTATGCCTGATTGCCTGACGATTCTGGTACACTGGTTACAAAGACACATCAGTAATTGAGAAGTTCACGTTATGAATATCGGTCTGTTTTACGGTTCCAGCACGTGCTACACCGAAATGGCGGCGGAAAAAATCCGCGATATTATCGGGCCGGAACTGGTCACGCTGCACAACCTGAAAGACGATGCTCCCGCGCTAATGGAACAGTATGACGCGCTGATCCTCGGCATTCCGACCTGGGATTTTGGCGAGCTACAGGAAGACTGGGAAGCCATCTGGAACCAGCTTGACACGCTTAACCTCGACGGAAAAATCGTCGCGCTTTACGGTATGGGCGATCAGCTCGGTTACGGCGAATGGTTCCTCGATGCACTCGGTATGCTGCACGACAAACTGGCGCCAAAAGGCGTGAAGTTTGTCGGCTACTGGCCCACAGAAGGCTATGAGTTTACCAGCAAAAAACCGGTGATTGCCGACGGTCAGCTGTTTGTTGGCCTCGCGCTGGATGAAACCAACCAGTATGACCTCAGCGATGAGCGCATCGAGACTTGGTGCGAACTGGTGCTGACCGAAATGGCCGAACAGTTCGTTTAAGCCATCCTTTCACGACTCAGTGCAGGCCCTGCGCCGGTTTTTGTGAAATCATCCGGCGCAACTCCCGCCACTCCTGCGCGTCCATGCTGTCGGCAGCCAGCCACAAATGCAGGCGACGCCCATCATCATCACGGCGTAGACGCAGCATCATACCGCTGCGAAGCATCCAGGGCGTGCCGATAATCTGCCACTCCTCGCCTTGCCAGCGCAGGCGCGAATCGATTAACAGTTTTATTTCACCATGACAGGCGTTAATGCGCCGCTGGCTGCGTACGCAGTCAAATACCACCAGAGAGAGCAACAGCAGCCACAGCGGCGTATAGCTCAGCGGCCAGGGCATTAGCAGAATGAGCGCAGCCGCTAACCCATGAAGCATCAAAGAGAGCCATTGCGCGCGCCATGAGACGCGTAAATCAGATTGCCACAGGACCACGTTCCCGATTCCGTTTCTGGATTAACTGCACCATTCTTTGCAACTCCGCATCCTGCGGTTTGCCGTGATTCATCAGCCAGTTAAATAAGTCCGGATCGTCGCTTTCAAGCAGGCGGACAAACAGATGTTTGTCTTCGTCGCTCAGCGTGTCGTACTCATGTTCGAAAAAAGGCATGATAGAGATATCAAGTTCACGCATCCCACGGCGGCATGCCCAGTGGATACGGGCTTTGTTGTTAATATCCATTTTTTCTCCCTGCATTGGCATGATGGCCCATTGTAACGTGTTTTTAATATTTCTTTTGCGGAATATTTCATCCTACGGGTTCGCTTCCAGAATATATCGCATACTATGCAACATATACATTACGCTGCGTAGCACCTCGCAATGCTTGCACAATGGCACAAATCGCATGCTTTATCGCTTGCATTGAACAATGGCTCTTTTACCATTAAGTACCAACACAGCGTTAAGCAAATCAGGACATTATTATGGCTTTTACTCCATTTCCTCCGCGCCAGCCGACCGCATCTGCACGTCTGCCGCTGACGCTTATGACGCTCGATGACTGGGCGCTAGCAACGATTACCGGCGCAGACAGCGAAAAGTATCTGCAAGGCCAGGTGACTGCGGATATCGCGAACATGGCGGCAGACCAACATCTGCTGGCTGCGCACTGTGATTCTAAAGGTAAAATGTGGAGCAATTTACGTCTGTTCCATACGCAGGATGGTTTTGCATGGATTTTGCGCCGCAGCGTGCGTGATGCCGAGCTTAACGAGCTGAAAAAGTATGCGGTGTTTTCCAAAGTCACCATCTCCGCCGATGACGAAAGCGTCCTGCTGGGCATTGCCGGTTTTCAGGCACGCGCGGCGCTGGCGAATCTTTTCACTACGCTCCCCAACGCTGAAAAACAGGTGGTTCAGGATGCACAGACGACCCTTCTCTGGTTTGCGCAACCTGCCGAGCGTTTTTTACTGGTGACTGATGCCGCAACCGCAGAGAAAGTGACCGAAAAATTGCGCGGCGAAGCGCAGCTTAATAACAGCCAACAGTGGCTGGCGCTGAACATCGAAGCTGGCTTACCCGTTATCGATGCAGCGAACAGCGCACAGTTCATTCCTCAGGCCACCAATTTGCAGGCTCTCGGCGGCATCAGCTTTAAAAAAGGGTGCTATACCGGGCAGGAAATGGTTGCGCGCGCCAAATTCCGCGGAGCAAATAAACGTGCGTTGTGGTATCTCGCAGGCAACGCCAGCCGTGCGCCGCAGGCGGGTGAAGACCTGGAGATGCAGATGGGTGAAAACTGGCGTCGCACCGGCACCGTGCTGGCTGGCGTGCAGTTAGATGACGGGCGCGTTCTGGTACAGGTTGTGATGAACAACGATATGGAGCCTGCCAGCATTTTCCGCGTGCGCGACGATAGCGGTACCCTGCGTATCGAACCGCTGCCCTATTCTCTGGAAGAATAAAACCGATGCGGGCCGGGCAGGTTAGCGCCTCCCGGCTGCAGTTTAAATTTGCCCGACGTATAAATAAATCGCGAGGAAGTGGCAAACGCTGCCGCCAAGCACAAAGCCATGCCAGATGGCGTGATTATAAGGAATGCGTTTACTAACGTAGAAAATGACGCCGAGTGAATAGACCAGGCCACCGACGGCCAGCAGCGTTACGCCGCCGGGTGATAAACGTATGGCAAGCTGGTAAATCACAATGAGTGATAACCAGCCCATTGTCAGGTAGGTCACCAGCGACAACACTTTAAAGCGGTGGGCGATGGTGAGTTTAAATAAGATTCCCAACAGGGCGAGACCCCAGATAACAATCATCAGCCCGCGTGCCAAAGGTGAATCCAACCCTACCAGCAGAAACGGTGTATAAGTCCCGGCTATCAATAAATAGATAGCGCAGTGATCAAATTTCTTCAGCCACACCTTTGCCCGCTGGTGAGGGATAGCGTGATAAAGCGTGGAGGCAAGAAACAAAAGGATCATGCTGCCGCCGTAAAGGCTATAACTGGCGATCGCCATCGTACTGGCATTACTGTCTGTTGCCTGCACCAGTAGCAGTACAAGACCAACAATACCAAACACCAGCCCGACACCGTGGCTAATACTGTTGGCAATTTCCTCTGCCAATGTATATCCCTGTGCAATTAAGGGTTTATTAACCATCGTTAACTCCGGAAAACTCTGAATACATTACATAGACCAGCTTAACTGAGAATGATTCCAGTGCACACCTGTACGCTAAAATAAATATTATTCCTAAAATCCACCGTAAAAGGCGTGTAGAAAAATGGCGGGTCGCAGGCCAGGCATCAGCATGGAGAACCCCAAAAAGAGATAACGTAAAAGCGCGAAACCCACCCGGCTTCGGCAATGTGTGTACGGAGTGTTCGTCACGTGCCGCTTCGGCATACATACTAAAGGGCAATACAATTCACACCATGAATGTGTTTTAAATGCAATACGGCTAACCATCATTTCAGAGAGCGAGTAATGAATTCTGCGATTTCGCCCGCCGATTTTGGCAACATGACTGACATCGTCGTCTTCCTGATGGAGGTCGATAAGCTTAAAAACGTTGAGCGGCGCACGCGCCTGCTCAATCATGGAAGGCATGAAAACTCGGCCGAACATAGCTGGCATTTTGCCCTCGCCGCGCTGAGTCTTGCGCCCTTTGCCAGCGAGGAGGTAGATATTCACCGGGTGATTAAAATGGCGCTTCTGCATGATATCGTTGAAATCGACGTGGGTGATGTGCTGGTTTATGACCTGGCCGCGCGCGAAGCTATTGCGCTTAAAGAAGCACAAGCCGCGAAGCGTTTATTTGGCCTGCTGCCTGCGCCACAAAATGAGCAGTTCTTAACGCTGTGGCACGAGTACGAGGCCGGTATCACCGCCGATGCAAAATTTGCCGGGGCGCTGGATCGCGTACTGCCCATCCTGCTCAATTTACATAACGAGGGGCAGAGCTGGCGCGAGAACAATATCACCCTGCAACAAGTACTGAGCCGCAATGCAAAAGTCGGGGAAACGTTGCCAGAGTTGTGGCAGCATGTGGTTACGCAACTGCACGCCGCACACGAAAAAGGTTGGCTACGTTAACAGCAAGCAAAGGGATCGCCGTGACGATGTTTACTCATTCTGCCATTGCCAGCCTCAATAATCTTGAGATGATGGTCTACAACTTTGTGCTGAAAAACCGCGACAAAGTGACGTATATGACGATCCGCGAGCTGGCAGATGCGGCAGACGTCTCCACCACCACGGTACTGCGCTTTTGCCGTAAACTTAACTGCGAAGGTTACTCAGAGTTCCGGCTGCGTTTTAAATTATATTTAGGACAAAACGAGCCGCAGCAGCCTAATTTCGGTGCGGGTGAAATAATCAGCTTTTTTAAAGGCGTTAATAACGACGAATTTGATCAGTTATTAGATAAGGCTGTTGATATTATATTAGCATCCGAGCGCATTATATTTGTCGGCGCAGGAACATCCGGGGCGTTAGCAAAATATGGCGCGCGTTTTTTCTCAAATGTCGGGAAATTCAGTAACCATATCGACGACCCTTATTTCCCGGTCACCAATGATATGGCAAAAAATGCTCTGGCGATTGTGCTCTCCGTTTCCGGCGAGACGGAAGAAATCCTGCGCTTTGCCGGTCAGTTCAGCCTGCATCGCTGCAAAGTGCTCTCCATCACCAGCCATGAGCACTCAAGGCTTGCAAAGCTGGCGGATTTTAATATTTCCTGGCACGCGCCACAAATGCGTATTAGCGGCGGCTATGATATTACAACTCAGGTTCCCGTTATTTATATTCTGGAATCACTCGGACGTAAACTGGCGAATAAAATAGCATAAAAAAACAATGTGTTTTTTGCGTGTAACAAATTACCTTGCCGGGAATTTGTTATATCGTGACTTTTATTTCGCCTTTGTTAGACTCATTATCAGCTAACAGGATGAGAGTATATACAGATGAAAAAACTGACCTTACCGAAAGATTTCTTATGGGGCGGCGCTGTTGCTGCCCATCAGGTGGAAGGCGGCTGGAATAAAGGCGGGAAAGGCCCGAGCATTTGCGACGTGCTCACCGGCGGCGCTCACGGCGTTCCTCGCGAAATTACCCGTGAAGTCGAACCGGGCAAATACTACCCGAACCACGAAGCCGTCGATTTTTACAGCCACTATAAAGAAGACATCAAGCTTTTTGCCGAGATGGGTTTCAAATGCTTCCGCACTTCCATTGCCTGGACCCGCATCTTCCCGAAAGGCGACGAACGCCAGCCTAACGAAGAAGGGCTGAAATTTTACGACGATATGTTCGATGAACTGCTGAAATATAACATCGAACCCGTCATCACCCTCTCCCACTTTGAAATGCCGCTGCATCTGGTGCAGCAATATGGCGGCTGGACAAACCGTAAAGTGGTTGATTTCTTTGTACGTTTCGCAGAAGTCGTGTTCGAACGCTATAAAAACAAGGTCAAATACTGGATGACCTTCAACGAAATCAACAACCAGCGCAACTGGCGTGCGCCGCTGTTCGGCTACTGCTGCTCCGGCGTGGTTTACACCGAGCATGAAAATCCTGAAGAGACTATGTATCAGGTGCTGCACCACCAGTTTGTCGCCAGCGCCCGCGCGGTAAAAATCGGGCACCGCATTAATCCGTCAATGAAGATCGGCTGCATGCTTGCCATGGTGCCGCTGTATCCTTTCTCCTGTAAGCCGGAAGACGTTATGTACGCACAGGAATCTATGCGTGAGCGCTATGTTTTCACCGATGTTCAGTTACGCGGTTACTACCCCTCTTATGTGCTCAATGAATGGGAACGTCGCGGCTTTAACATCAGGATGGAAGAAGGCGACGAGCAAATTCTGCGTGAAGGGTGCTGCGACTACCTCGGCTTCAGTTATTACATGACCAACGCCGTCAAAGCGGAAGGCGGAGCGGGTGATGCGTTATCCGGCTTCCAGGGCAGCGTCCCAAATCCGCACGTTAAAGCCTCCGACTGGGGCTGGCAAATCGACCCGGTTGGCCTGCGTTATGCGCTGTGCGAGCTGTACGAGCGTTATCAGAAGCCGCTGTTTATCGTGGAAAACGGCTTTGGCGCTTACGATAAAGTCGAAGAAGATGGCAGCATTAATGACGACTATCGTATCGACTACCTGCGCGCTCACGTCAAAGAGATGATTGAAGCCGTCACCTATGATGGCGTGGATCTGATGGGCTATACCCCGTGGGGCTGCATCGACTGCGTCTCTTTCACGACCGGCCAGTACAGCAAGCGTTACGGCTTTATTTACGTTAACAAGCACGACGATGGCACCGGCGATATGTCACGCTCACGTAAGAAGAGTTTCAACTGGTACAAAGAGGTGATTGCCAGCAACGGCGAGAACATCTGAACCATTCCCCGCTAGCCAGCGCCTGGGTCTGGCGGGGCACTGTTTTAATGATGCCGCACGGCCTCTGTGGGTGGGAAATACCGGTCAAATCCGCCGTCCCTTTTCCCGCCGCACCATGCAGAAAACCAACACGCTTTTAAGCCATCATGGCGCAACGATACCGTTCGCCATAAACGCAGCGAACAGGTTTCACGCAAACGCGCTACCTTCCGCCCGCGACATCAAGAAAACTGCCGGTCACATAGGAAGCTTTATCGCTCAGTAGCCAGGCAATCGCCTGCGCAACCTCTTCCGCCTGCCCACCGCGCTTCATCGGGATGGCGCTTTTCAGGCGATCGACTCGCCCTGGCTCGCCGCCGCTGGCATGCATTTCAGTGTAAATAAACCCCGGGCGCACACCATTAACGCGTATACCGTCTGCCGCAACTTCCAGCGATAAGCCGGTGGTCAGCGTATCAACCGCGCCCTTCGAGGCCGCATAATCAACATACTCGCCAGGCGAGCCGGTACGCGCCGCCGCAGAAGAGACATTCACAATGGCTCCGCCTTTGCCGCCATATTGCAACGACATGCGCTTTACCGCTTCGCGGCAGCAGAGAAAATAACCGGTCACATTGGTCATCAGCACACGGTTGATGCGCTCAGCCGTCAACGCTTCGGTTCGGCACTGCCCGAACAAAATTCCGGCGTTATTCACCAGCGCTGTCAGCGGTTGCTGTTCACTATCAATACGCGCAAACATCGCCTGCACCTGCGTTTCGTCGCTGGTGTCCGCCTGAACAGCAAAGGCTTTACCACCCTGGGAGATGACCTCATTAACCACGTCTTCTGCGGCCTGCTTGTGCTGAAGATAGTTCACGGCAACGGTATAGCCCTCTTTTGCCAGCAGTAGCGCAGTCGCCCGACCAATACCCCGGCTGCCGCCGGTCACTAATGCAATCCCCATCTTTGCCTCCTGACAAAAAAGGGTGCCGAAGCACCCTTTATATGATGGCATCAACCAATTACTGATATTCGCTCATCGGTACGCAGGCGCAGAACAGGTTGCGATCGCCGTACACATCGTCCAGACGTTTCACCGTCGGCCAGTATTTGTTCACCACACCCGCCGGGAACACCGCCAGTTCACGCGCGTAAGCATGGTTCCACTCACCCACCAGCTCGTTCTGGGTATGCGGCGCATTGACCAGCGGGTTGTCGGAAAGCGGCCATTCGCCCTGCTTCACGCGGTCGATTTCACCACGGATTGCCAGCATCGCGTCAATAAAGCGATCCAGCTCGTGCTTACTTTCGGACTCAGTCGGCTCCACCATCAGCGTACCGGCGACCGGGAAAGACATGGTTGGCGCATGGAATCCATAATCAATCAAACGCTTGGCAATATCCAGCTCGCTGATCCCGGTCTCTTCTTTCAGTGGTCGAATGTCCAGAATGCACTCGTGCGCCACACGGCCATCACGCCCGGTGTAGAGCACCGGGAAAGCCTCTTTCAGGCGGCTGGCGATATAGTTAGCGTTAAGAATTGCCACCTGGCTTGCTTTTTTCAGCCCTTCTGCGCCCATCATGCGGATATACATCCAGCTGATAGGAAGAATAGAAGCACTGCCGAAAGGTGCGGCAGAAACCGCGCCCTGGCGGGTCAGCATCCCTTCAATCTGCACCACGCTGTGACCCGGAACAAACGGCGCCAGGTGTGCTTTCACGCCAATCGGCCCCATACCCGGGCCGCCGCCGCCGTGCGGAATACAGAAGGTTTTATGCAGGTTAAGGTGCGATACGTCTGCGCCAATAAAGCCCGGCGAGGTGATCCCCACCTGCGCGTTCATGTTTGCGCCATCAAGGTACACCTGACCGCCGAACTGATGCACCACTTCGCACACTTCACGGATGGTTTCTTCATACACGCCGTGAGTGGACGGGTAAGTCACCATAATGCAGGAGAGATTATTCCCCGCCTGTTCTGCTTTTGCGCGCAGGTCAGCAAGGTCGATGTTACCGTTTTTATCACAGGCCACGACCACCACCTGCATACCCGCCATTTGTGCCGAGGCCGGGTTAGTACCGTGCGCAGAGCTGGGGATAAGGCAGATATCGCGATGGCCTTCGTTGCGGCTCTCATGATAACGGCGAATGGCCAGCAAGCCAGCGAACTCGCCTTGCGCGCCGGAGTTTGGCTGCATGCACAGGGCGTCGTAACCGGTCAGTTTCACCAGCCAGTCAGAGAGCTGGGCAATCATTTGGTGATAACCTTCCGCCTGCTCAGGCGGGCAGAACGGGTGCAGTTCCGCGAACTCAGGCCAGGTGATAGGGATCATCTCTGCCGCCGCGTTCAGCTTCATGGTGCAGGAACCCAGCGGGATCATCGCCTGGTTCAGCGCCAAATCTTTACGCTCCAGCGAATGCATATAGCGCATCATCTCAGTTTCGCTGTGGTAAAGATTGAACACCGGGTGCGTCAGAAACGCGTCGTTACGCAGCATCTCTTGCGGAATAGAGCGGCTGTCGAGCGCCACGTCTTTATCCAGCGTGTCGATATCCAGACCGTGCCCATCGCCGAGCAGCACATCAATCAGCGCCAGTACATCTTCACGGGTGGTGGTCTCATCCAGAGTAATCCCCACTGCGTTCAGAATGTCGCTACGCAAGTTGATTTCATGCGCTTCGGCACGCGCCAGCACCGCGGCTTTGTCCGCTACTTCCACACACAGAGTGTCAAAGAAATGGGCGTGGCGCAGTTTCAGACCGTTGCGCTGTAAACCTGCGGCCAGGATATCGGTCAGGCGATGAATGCGCGCCGCGATACGTTTCAGGCCCGCCGGGCCGTGGAAGACGGCATAGAGGCTGGCGATATTTGCCAGCAGTACCTGCGAGGTACAGATGTTGGAGTTCGCTTTCTCGCGGCGAATATGCTGCTCGCGCGTCTGCATCGCCATACGCAGGGCGGTATTTCCGGCGGCGTCTTTCGACACTCCAATAATACGGCCAGGCATAGAGCGTTTGAATTCATCTTTTGCGGCAAAGAAGGCCGCATGCGGGCCGCCGTAGCCCATCGGCACGCCGAAGCGTTGCGCAGAGCCAAACACAATATCCGCGCCCTGCTTGCCCGGCGCAGTCAGTCGCACCAGCGCCATAAAATCGGCCGCGACGCTGACCACGACTTTGCGCGCTTTCAGCTCTGCAATCAGCGCACTGTAGTTGTGAACTTCGCCGGTGGTGCCCACCTGCTGGAGCAGCACGCCAAACAAATCCTGATGATCCAGCGCTTTGTCTGCGCCATCAACAATCACCTCAAAACCAAAGGTTTCTGCACGGGTACGCACCACGTCCAGCGTTTGTGGATGGACATCGTCCGCCACGAAGAAACGGTTAGCGCCTTTGAGTTTGCTGACGCGTTTTGCCATCGCCATCGCTTCGGCTGCGGCCGTCGCTTCATCGAGTAATGATGCCGAGGCAATGTCCATGCCGGTCAAATCAAGCGTCACCTGCTGAAAGTTCAGCAGCGCTTCCAGACGCCCCTGCGAAACTTCCGGCTGATAAGGGGTGTAAGCGGTATACCAGCCTGGGTTTTCCAGCATATTGCGCTGAATAACCGGCGGCAGCTGCACGGCGGTGTAGCCCATGCCGATGTAAGACTTAAAGCGCTTGTTGCGGCTGGCATAACTTTTCAGTTCAGCAAGTGCGGCAAATTCGGTGGTGGCTTCCCCAACCTGCGGCGGCGTGGCAAGCTGAATATCTTTCGGGACGATTTGCGCAATCAATGCGTTGAGCGACTCTGCGCCCACAGTGTTCAGCATTTCCTGCTGCTGTAATGCATCCGGGCCGATGTGGCGTTCGATAAATGCGCCGCGATTTTCAAGCTGACTTAACGTCTGAGTCATGAGCGATGGTTCCTGAAACGTGCAGTGATGATGTGCTCCCCCGCCTGTTGCCGGGGGCCGGGGTGAGGGCGGCAGGCGCCGCTCACCCACCCTCTTCGCGTGCGAGAGGGAACTAAACTTATTCTTCGTCCAGCAGCGCCGTGTAAGCCGTTGCGTCCAGCAGTGCCGCGACTTCAGCTTCATCGCTGGCTTTGATTTTAAAGATCCAGCCTGCCGCGTACGGCTCGCTGTTAATCAGCTCCGGCGAGTCGCCCAGCGCATCGTTAACCGCAACGATTTCACCGCTAACCGGCGCATAAATATCGGAGGCCGCTTTGACCGACTCGGCCACCGCGCAGTCATCGCCAGCGCTCACCGTCGCGCCCACTTCCGGCAGATCAACAAACACCATATCGCCCAGCAGCTCCTGGGCATGCTCGGTGATCCCGACGGTATACGTGCCGTCCGCTTCTTTGCGCAGCCACTCATGTTCTTTACTGTATTTCAGTTCGCCCGGTACATTGCTCATTGATAATTCTCCAGATGAAAAGGATTACGCGACAGCTTTGCCAGCGCGTACAAAAACAGGTTTGGTGACTTTAACCGGCATCTCGCGGTTACGGATTTGCACAATGGCCGACTCGCCGATCCCTGCCGGTACGCGCGCCAGCGCAATACTGTAGCCAAGCGTCGGGGAGAACGTACCGCTGGTGATGATGCCTTCTTGTAAGTTGCCCTGCTCGTCGGCAAAACGCACCGGCAGCTCACTGCGCAGCACGCCTTTTTCCGTCATTACCAGGCCAACCAGCTGCTGAGTTCCTTTTTCACGCTGCTGCTCCAGCGCTTCGCGGCCAATAAACTCGCGATCCTGCGGTTCCCAGGCAATCGTCCAGCCCATGTTCGCTTCCAGCGGAGAGATGCTTTCGTCCATCTCCTGCCCGTAGAGGTTCATCCCGGCTTCCAGGCGCAGCGTGTCGCGCGCGCCCAGTCCACACGGTTTTACCCCGGCGGCCACTAATTTTTGCCAGAAGCTCGCCGCCTGCTCGTTGGGCAGCGCTATCTCATAGCCTGCTTCGCCGGTGTAACCGGTGGTGGCGATAAAGAAATCGTCTGCTTCCACGCCGAAGAAAGGCTTCATGCCTTCTACTGCCTGGCGCTGTGCTGCGGTGAACAGAGACGCGGCTTTCGCCTGCGCGTTCGGGCCTTGCACAGCAATCAGCGACAAGTCGTCACGAACGGTGATGTCGATTCCAAAGGGTTCAGCGTGTTGGGAAATCCAGGAGAGGTCTTTTTCGCGGGTGGCGGAGTTTACAACGAGGCGGAAGAAATCTTCAGTGAAGTAATAAACGATAAGATCATCTATCACCCCGCCGGAGGCATTTAGCATGCCTGTATAAAGCGCTTTGCCGGTTTTGGTGAGTTTTGCCACATCGTTAGCCAGCAAATAACGTAGAAACTCACGAGTGCGCGGGCCGCGAAGATCGACGATGGTCATGTGCGAGACATCGAACATGCCGGCATCGGTGCGAACCGCATGATGCTCATCGATTTGCGAACCGTAGTGCAGCGGCATCATCCAGCCGTGGAAGTCCACCATGCGGGCGCCGTTGAGCGTGTGTTGTTCATACAAAGGGGTCTGCTGAGCCATCTTTTCCTCGTCGAATAAGCGGGGCTATCGCATTTTTGTGGCGTTGATTTAGCCCGGAAAGACCGCATCGCCAGCGCGAAATGGCGGGCGACGCAAACGTTCTCTTTGCCCTGACGTTATCACCGAAAGCAGCGTGAAACCATAAGGTAAAAAAGGTCATCACATTAGCTTATGCCCTAATGCGGCAAAAACATCCGCAGAGTTTTATGCTGCTTCTTCGCCATTCGCTCGGGCCATTCATTCAACAATTGATTAACAAAAGGACATCTGTCAGGATTTCACGCCATAAAAGAGGACGTTTTCATGACAGCAAAAAAACAAGACATGAGAAAATCTAATCCGAAAAAGCCGGTGAAATTAGAATATTTCAGGAGAAGGAGTTCGCCCTTCCCGCAAGCGGGAAGGGGAAAGTGTGACGCAGTTAACGTAACCAGTGCGGGAGATCGTTCAGCCCCATCGCCTGACGTAAAAGCTGCGGTTTAACACCCGGAAGCGTATCTGCCAGTTTCAGGCCGATATCGCGCAGCAATTTTTTGGCCGGATTCGCGCCGGAAAACAGCTCGCGAAAGCCCTGCATTCCGGCCAGCATCAGCGCGGCGCTGTGCTTACGGCTGCGCTCGTAGCGACGCAAATAGAGGTGCTGACCAATATCTTTGCCCTCGCGGTTCAACCGCTTAAGCTCAGAAATCAATTCGGCCACATCCATAAAGCCGAGGTTAACGCCCTGCCCGGCCAGCGGATGAATGGTGTGCGCCGCATCGCCGACCAGCGCCAGGCGATGCCCGGCAAACTGGCGGGCGTAGCGCCCGGTAAGCGGGTAAACCTGGCGCTCGCTCCCCACCTGGCACAACCCTAAGCGGTTATCGAATGCCGCGCACAGCGCCTGGTTAAATTCGTCCTCGCTTGCCTGCTGCATAGCCTGCGCCTGTTCTGGCGATAGCGACCAGACGATGGAGCATAAATGCGCATCGTGAAGCGGTAGAAAAGCAAGGATGCCATCGTGATGGAACACCTGCCGCGCCACAGCCTGGTGCGGCTCCTGCGTGCGGATCGTCGCCACCAGCGCGTGGTGGTGGTAATCCCAGTACGTTAGCGGAATGTCGGCTTTGCTCCGCAGCCAGGAGTTCGCGCCGTCGGCACCGACCACCAGGCGTGCGGTCAGCATGGTGCCATCTTTCAGCGTCAGGAACGCGTCGTTTTCTCCCCACGCCACCTGCTGCAATTCAGCGGGGGCAAACAGCCTGACATCTTTGCACTGCTGCGCCTTATGCCATAACGCCTCGTGAATAATTGCGTTTTCAACGATATAGCCAAGATGATTATATCCCATGCTCTGATCGTCGAAAGCAATGCGGCCAAAGCTGTCTTTATCCCACACTTCCATGCCGTGATAGCTCGCCGCACGCCGCCCGATAATGGTCGACCAGACGCCCAGATGAGTGAGTAATTTTTCACTGGCGGCGTTAATGGCCGATACACGCAGCGCAGGCGGCGCGTCTTCAGCCAGCGGCTCCGGCGCGTGTTGCTCCAGCACCGCCACGCGTAAACCGCTCCCCTGTAACCCGCAGGCCAACGCCAGGCCAACCATGCCGCCGCCGACAATCGCAACATCAACACTCTGCACTTTTTGCTCCTTTAATCCTTATCGGGCGACCCAACCAAGCGTTCGTTGCGCCAGTAAATTGCGCGCCGGGGTCACAAGTTCCATCGCCATCAGGCCGAGGTTGCGCCCAACAACCAGCGGCCCCCAGCGATTAGCAAACAGATGTACCAGCCCGTCCGTCACGCCGACGGTGGCTTTTTTGTCCGCGCTGCGACGTTCGCGATAACGCGTCAGTACAGGGTAGCAGCCCACATCCTCCTGCGCCGCCCAGGCATCCGCCAGGGTTTCCGCCAGCGTCATCACATCGCGCATGCCGAGGTTAAACCCCTGCCCGGCAATGGGGTGCAGCGTCTGCGCCGCATTGCCCACCAGCACCGCGCGGTGCGAAACAGGTGAGGAAGCCGTGGTCAGCGCCAGCGGATAGACGCTGCGTTTGCCCGCATGCAGAATGCGCCCAAGACGCCAGCCAAAGGCTTTTTGCAGCTCCTGGCAAAAACGCGCATCGGACCACTGCGCCACCTGCTGCTCTTTCTCCAGCGGATGGCACCACACCAGCGAACAGCGCCCCTCCGACATAGGTAACATTGCCAGCGGGCCGTGTTCGGTAAAGCGTTCGAAGGCTCTCCCCTGGTGGGCAACCGAGGTGGTGACGTTGGCGATAACCGCCGCCTGGTGATAAGGCGCCTGCTGCCAGCTTAGCCCCAGCTGTTGACCGATGGATGAGTGGGAACCATCCGCCGCGACAAGGAGTTTACCGGTGAGCTGCTCGCCGCTTTCCAGCGTCACGCTCACCTGCTGCTCATCGCGCCTGAAACTCCCGACCCGCGCCGGGCAGTGCAGGGTAATGCCGGGGGCCTGCTGCAAAAGAGAAAACAGCCGCTGCCCGATATCGTGCAGTTCCACCACCTGACCAAGCGCGTCGATATGGTAATCCTGCGCCGTGAGCGTCACGAAGCCTGCATGCCCGCGATCGCTAACATGCACGGTAGAGATGGGCGTCGCGCGGGCGGCAATCTCCTGCCAGATCCCCACGCGCGATAGCTGGTGGCACGTCCCGGCCGCCAGCGCGATGGCGCGCGCATCAAAGCCGGGATGATCGCGCGAGTCTGGCGCGTTGGCCTCCACCAGATGAACCGGTAATTTGCCCTGGGTAAAATGGGAGATAGCCAGCGCGAGGGTTGCGCCCGCCATGCCGCCGCCTACGATGATGACGCTCATACGCTACGCGCCGCCGCCATCAGCGCCTCGATATCGTCCGCCGATTTGACCACGCTGGCGGTCAGGTTTTCGTTACCTGTTTCGGTGATGACGATATCGTCTTCAATACGTATACCGATGCCGCGATACGCTTCCGGCACGTCAGCATCCGGCGCGATATACAGCCCCGGTTCGACAGTCAGCACCATGCCAGGCGCCAGTTCGCGCGAGCGATCCGACCCGTAGACGCCCACGTCATGAACATCCAGCCCCAGCCAGTGGCTCAGACCGTGCATAAAAAACGGGCGATGGGCGTTCTTTTCCACCAGCGCATCAACCTCACCGTGCAGGATACCGAGCTTCACCAGCCCGCTCACCATGATGCGCACGACTTCGCCGGTCACTTCCTGAATCGAGGTGCCGGGGCGATAAAGCTCAAGCGCCCGCTCAAGCGAGGCCAGCACGATGTCGTAGATTTCGCGCTGCGCCGGGGTAAATTTCCCGTTTACCGGGAAGGTGCGGGTGATATCGCCCGCATAGCCCTGGTATTCACAGCCTGCATCAATCAGCACCAGGTCGCCGTCGCGCATCTGGCTTTCGTTTTCCGTGTAATGCAGGATGCAGCCGTTTTCCCCGGAGCCGACGATGGTGTTATACGAGGGAAAACGCGCGCCGTGGCGGTTAAACTCGTGCTGAATTTCGCCTTCGAGCTGATACTCAAACATTCCAGGCCGACACGCCTGCATCGCACGCGTGTGTGCCAGCGCGGAAATTTCACCGGCGCGGCGTAAGGTTTCAATCTCCTGGGGCGATTTAAACAGGCGCATCTCGTGGACAATCGGTCGCCAGTCGGTCAGCGTGGCGGGCGCGGTCAGGTTCTGCCGCGCGCCGTTACGCAGTTTTTCCAGCGCGCTAAACAGGATGTTGTCGGCGTACTCGTACTGCCCCTGCGCGTGATAGACCGCATCCAGGCCATTGAGCAGCTGGAAGAGGTGCGTGTTGATCTCCGGGAACGGCAGCGCGCGATCGACGCCGAGCTTGCCGGTCGCGGCTTCCTGCCCCAGGCGGCGGCCAAACCAGATCTCTGCGGTTTTGTCGCGCACACGGTTAAACAGCACGCTGTGGTTATGGGTGTCATCGCTTTTAATCAGCACCAGCACCGCTTCCGGTTCATTAAACCCGGTGAAATACCAGAAATCGCTATTCTGGCGATACGGGTACTCACTGTCTGCGCTGCGGGTTGCTTCGGGCGCGGCAAAAATCAACGCGGCGCTGCCCGGAACCATCTGCGCCAGCAATGTCTGGCGACGACGGAGGAACTCAAGCTGTGTCATGACACCTCTCCATGCAAGAGTGATTAATGTAACGTTGGCTTACGCACTTCCGGCGCGGTGGGCTGCTGGCGCGTGAAGGTATCGTGGCAGAGCAGCGCGGCGACGCGAACGTATTCAATTATCTCTTCGAGCGACATTTCCAGCTCTTCCTGATCTTCTTCTTCGTCATAGCCCAGCTGCGCGATATTACGCAGATCGTCAATCGCTTCGCCGGTTTCGCCGGTGATTTTATCAAGCTTCGGCTGCGTCACGCCGAGACCGAGCAGAAAGTGGTTCACCCAGCCGGCCAGCGCATCGGCACGGTCAAACACGCTGACGTCGTCCCCTTCAGGCAGATAGAGCTGAAAGAGAAAGCCATCGTCTTCCAGCGAGTCGCTGGTGGCCGCGTGCATATTGCGCAGCGCCTGGGCCAGTTCATGACCAAACGCCAGGCCATCGTTGGTTAAATCATGCAGCAGCGGCAGCCAGGAACTGTCGTTATTACCGCCGCACAGCATCCCCGCGATCAGTCCATGCATTTCAGCAGGAAGTAATCCAACGCCCTGTTGGTTAAGTAACTGGCCGACATCGTTGTAACCAGGTATTTCGTTCTGTATAGACATGCGCATTCATCGTCGTTGGGGAGAATATTCATGGTATGCTACCACTTTGGACCCTGGTGATATACCCGTGATGCTTCTCGTTAAATGCCTTTGTGTATGTACTAATTAAATAAGGTATAGACAGCTTTTGCCAGGGTAGCTTATAGTGACGCCCCTTCGCAGCCCAGGACCCGGATGCGAAGGCAGAGCGCAGTCAAACAGCAGGAAGGTGGCATGTCTGCACAACCCGTCGATATCCAAATTTTTGGCCGTTCACTGCGTGTGAACTGCCCGCCTGATCAGATAGATGCTCTCAATCAGGCTGCGGAAGATCTGAATCAGCGGTTGCAAGATCTGAAAGTTCGCACTAGAGTCACAAATACTGAGCAGTTAGTATTTATTGCAGCGCTGAACATCAGTTACGAGCTGGCTCAGGAAAAGGTCAAAACCCGCGATTACGCCGCCAGCATGGAACAGCGTATTCGAATGTTACAGCAGACCATCGAACAAGCGTTGCTTGATCAGGGTCGCATAACAGAAAGACCGGGGCCTAAGTTTGAATAACACTTCAGGGTTTACTATGGTAGAGTAACCGTGAAGATAAAAAATTTCTCTGAGATGTTTGCAAGCGGGCCAGTCCCCTGAGCCGATATTTCATACCACAAGAATGTGGCGCTCCATGGTCGGTGAGCACGCTCGGTTCGTCCGAGAAGCCTTAAGACTATGACGACACATTCACCTTGAACCAAGGGTTCAAGGGTTACAGCCTGCGGCGGCATCTCGGAGATTCCCCTTCTTTATTTACTACCATGACACAACTTCCTGATACACCCTCATCACGTCAGCAAATCCGTAAACTTATTCGCGAGCGTCGCCGGGCCATCACGCCCGAACAGCAAACGCATTTTGCCCAGCAGGCCGCTGCACGCATGATGGCCTGGCCGCCGCTGCTGATGGCGCATACCGTCGCCCTGTTTCTCTCTTTTGATGGCGAACTGGATACCCAACCGCTTATCGAACAACTCTGGCGCAGCGGCAAGCGCGTTTACTTGCCGGTTTTGCACCCTTTTAGCCCCGGTAACCTGCTCTTTTTACACTATCATCCACACAGTGAGCTGGTGACGAATCGTCTGAAAATCCGCGAGCCGAAACTGGACGTGCGCGATGTGCTGCCGCTTAGCCAGCTCGACGTGCTGATTACACCGCTGGTCGCGTTTGATGAACAAGGGCAGCGCCTGGGAATGGGGGGCGGGTTTTACGATCGCACCCTGCAAAACTGGCGCACGCATGGTCTGCAACCGGTTGGCTACGCTCATGATTGCCAGCAGGTGGATACGCTGCCGGTCGAAGAGTGGGATATTCCGCTACCGGCCGTGGTCACGCCATCAAAGGTGTGGCAGTGGTGAGACTTCCCCTCCCGGCCGGGAGAGGAAATCGCCGCTGATCAGAACAACAGACGGGTGCGGATAGTGCCCGGAATCGCCTTCATGCTGTGCAGCGCTTTTTGCGCCACGTCTTCATCCGCTTCAATATCCACCACCACATAGCCCATATACGGCGTGGTTTGCAGATACTGCGCCGCAATGTTAATGCCCTGGCTGGCAAAAATCTGGTTCAGTGCGGTTAGCACGCCGGGACGGTTTTCGTGAATATGCAGCAGACGGCGACCGCCATGCAGCGGCAGGGAGACTTCCGGGAAGTTGACCGCTGACAAGGTCGAACCGTTGTCAGAATATTTAATCAGCTTGCCCGCCACTTCGAGGCCGATATTTTCCTGCGCTTCCTGGGTCGAGCCGCCGATATGCGGCGTCAGCAGCACATTATCGAACTCACACAGCGGCGAATTAAACGGATCGCTATTGGTGGCAGGTTCGGTCGGGAACACGTCTATAGCCGCGCCTGCCAGATGTTTGCGTTTTAGCGCATCGCACAGCGCCGGGATATCCACGACCGTGCCACGCGCGGCGTTGATAAGCAGCGAGCCGGGCTTCATCAGCGCCAGCTCTTCGGTGCCAATCATATCTTTGGTCGATGCATTTTCCGGCACATGCAGGCTCACCACATCGCTCATATTAAGCAAATCGGAGAGATGCTGGACCTGGGTGGCGTTACCGAGCGGCAGTTTGTTTTCGATATCGTAGAAATAGACATGCATCCCCAGCGATTCCGCCAGAATGCCAAGCTGAGTACCGATATGGCCGTAGCCAATAATGCCCAGCTTTTTGCCGCGCGCTTCATAAGAACCCGCTGCCAGCTTGTTCCAGATACCACGGTGCGCTTTAGCGTTCGCTTCCGGGATACCGCGCAGCAGCAGCAACAACTCGCCAATAACCAGTTCGGCCACCGAGCGGGTATTAGAGAACGGCGCGTTAAACACCGGGATGCCGCGTTTGGCCGCTGCGTCCAGGTTAACCTGGTTGGTGCCGATACAGAAGCAACCGATTGCTACCAGTTTCTCCGCAGCAGCAATGACTTCTTCAGTCAGTTGGGTACGGGATCGCAGGCCAATAAAATGCGCATCGCGGATAGACGCTTTCAGCGCGTCGCTATCCAGCGCGCCTTTGTGGAATTCGATATTGGTATAACCCGCCGCACGAAGGCTATCCAGCGCCTTCTGATGCACTCCTTCGACGAGCAGAAATTTAATTTTGTCTTTCTCCAGCGATACCTTTGCCATTTATCCGACCCTGTTTATGTCATGACTGTGATGTTGTGCAGATTGCAAACCTGCTTTAGTCAACATATCAAAAAAAACTATCGCGGCAATATGAACGTTTGCTCAGGTCACCTGAAGAATTGTCATTCAGCGGAGTTTGACAGATAAAAATGCTAAGAAAGCGAAGGCGGACGGCAGGGATATGACGACCGGGGCAAAAACGTGACAGATATCACTAAATATGACGATTCCGATTTTTTTGCGAGGAGGCGTGCGCCTCCCCGTCAGATCATTTGGTGATGGTTTTCACGCCATCCGGGGTGCCGATGAGCGCAATATCAGCGCCACGGTTGGCGAACAAGCCAACGGTCACCACGCCGGGGATGCCATTGATGCTGTTTTCCAGCGCCACCGGGTCGAGGATCTCCAGCCCATAGACATCCAGAATCACGTTGCCGTTATCGGTCACCACATTCTGCCGGTATTCCGGGCGACCACCCAGTTTCACCAGCGCGCGCGCCACGGCGCTACGGGCCATCGGGATAACCTCAACCGGCAGCGGAAATGTCCCCAGGATATCGACCTGCTTGGACGCATCCGCAATACAGATGAATTTATCCGCCACGGACGCGATGACTTTTTCCCGCGTCAGGGCCGCGCCGCCGCCTTTGATCATCTGCATATGGCCGTTGATTTCATCGGCGCCATCAACATAAATGCCCAGACTATCCACTTCGTTAAGGTCGAACACGGTAATGCCAAGGCTTTTCAGCTTCTCAGTGGAGGCGTCAGAGCTGGATACCGCGCCTTCAATCTGCCCTTTCATCGTACCCAGCGCATCAATAAAATGTGCTGCGGTGGAGCCTGTTCCTACGCCCACGATGGTACCGGGTTCAACATATTTTAGCGCTGCCCAGCCCACTGCTTTTTTGAGTTCATCCTGAGTCATGGTCGTTCACCTGTGGTGTGAAATTTCAGGCGCATTATAGACCACAGCGACGCCAAATGTCCCTGTGATGAGTGTCACATTATGCCGTTGCTAATTTCGTCTGTATCAATCAGAAAATTATGTCATAGTGCTCAGGAATCATTTTTCAGGAGAATAACCGCACCATGAAACGTCCGGACTACAGAACGCTACAGGCCCTTGATGCGGTGATCCGCGAGCGTGGGTTTGAACGCGCCGCACAAAAGTTATGTATCACTCAGTCCGCCGTCTCACAGCGTATTAAGCAACTGGAAAATATGTTCGGCCAGCCGCTGCTGGTGCGTACCGTGCCGCCGCGCCCAACAGAGCAAGGGCAAAAGCTGCTGGCGCTGCTGCGCCAGGTTGAACTGCTGGAGGAGGAGTGGCTGGGCGATGAGCAAACCGGTTCGACGCCGCTTCTGCTGTCGCTGGCGGTGAACGCCGACAGTCTGGCGACCTGGCTGCTGCCCGCGCTGGCCCCGGTGCTTGCAGACTCGCCGATTCGCCTTAACCTGCAGGTAGAAGATGAAACCCGCACGCAAGAACGCCTGCGCCGCGGAGAAGTGGTGGGCGCGGTGAGTATTCAGTCGCAGGCGCTGCCGAGCTGCCTGGTAGATCAGCTTGGAGCGCTGGATTACTTGTTTGTTGGCTCGAAAGCCTTTGCAGAGCGCCACTTTCCCAACGGCGTAACCCGTTCGGCGCTGCTGAAAGCCCCTGCCGTCGCCTTTGACCACCTCGACGATATGCACCAGGCGTTTTTGCAACAGTACTTCGACCTGCCGCCAGGCAGCGTTCCCTGCCATATCGTGAACTCATCGGAAGCCTTTGTGCAGCTGGCGCGCCAGGGCACCACCTGCTGCATGATCCCGCATCTGCAAATCGAAAAAGAGCTCAATAGCGGCGAGTTAATCGATCTGACGCCGGGGCTGTTGCAGCGCCGGATGCTCTACTGGCATCGCTTTGCGCCGGAAAGCCGCATGATGCGCAACGTCACCGACGCACTGCTGGAGTACGGGCACCGGGTGCTGCGACAGGATTAACGCCCTCCCCCGGACGGGAGAGGGACAGGTTTTATTTTGCGGCAGGTGTGGTCTGGCTCTGCGCAGGCTGCGTGTTGTCAGCCGGTTGCTGAGTCTGGGACGGTTCCAGCTGGAACACGACATCGACCTGATCTTCAAACTGAATGGTTGGCTGCTCGTAGGTTTCCTGCGCCGTGGTGGGTGCGGCGGCATCCGCTTTCATCATCCGTACCATCGGGCTCGGTTGATAATTGGAAACATGGTAGCGAACGCTGTAGACCGGGCCAAGTTTGGCATTGAAACCTTCCGCCAGCTGCTGCGCCTGATGCGTTGCGTCATCGATGGCGGCTTTGCGGGCTTTGTCTTTAAAAGACTCCGGTTGCGCAACGCCGAGCGAGACGGAACGAATTTCGTTAAGCCCGGCTTTTAACGCACCGTCCAGTAACGCGTTCAGCTTATCAAGCTGGCGAAGCGTCACCTCTACCGAACGCACAGCGCGGTAGCCTTTCAGGATGCTTTTACCGTCTTTGTAATCATAATCGGGCTGTGTGCGCAGATTTGCGGCATTGATGTCTTTGCGTGCGATGCCATTTTGCTCAAGAAAGCTAAGATATTGTGCAACACGCTCGTCGGCTTGTTTTTTGGCAGATGCTGCGTCTTTTGCCGCGACATTAACCTCAATCGCCAGCGTTGCGATATCCGGAGTCGCATCCACGCTTGCCGTCCCCGAAGTGACAATATGCGGCCCTTCCGGGAGTTCACTTGCCTGTGCCGCCATTGTGCTCAAACCCACCGCTGCTGCCAGGGCCATTATTTTAAATTTCATCATGCTCCTCCGTGGTGCTTTGACACGTCAAAAACGCTGACGTTTGTCAGCAAGCTTAGCGACTCGCGAGGGATTGTCCATCAGACTTTAACTGAATAAATTCTGTAAATGCGACACCCCTTCTCTCGCCAGCTGTAAAGCGATAACGCACATCACCAGCCCGACGAGAGCGTTAATGATCCGCTGCGCTTTTACCGTGCGCAAACGCGGCGCCAGCCAGGCGGCAAGTAACGCCAGGCTAAAGAACCACAGAAACGACGCGCTGACCGTACCGAGGGCAAACCAGCGCTTCGGCTCTGGCGCAAGCTGACCGCCGAGGCTGCCAAGCACCACAAAGGTGTCGAGATAAACATGCGGGTTCAGCCAGGTGACCGCAAGCATGGTCGCGATGATACGCCAGCGCCCCTGTCGCATCACCCCGGCATTCGCCAGCGCCATATCACGGCTAAACGCAGTCTTTAACGCGCCATAACCGTACCACAGCAAAAACGCCACGCCGCCCCAGGTGACCAGGGCCAGCAGCCACGGCGACTGCATCAGCAGCGCGCTGCCGCCAAAAATCCCGGCACAGATAAGCAGCAGGTCGCTGACCGAACAGAGAAAAGCGGTCATCACATGGTACTGCCTGCGGATCCCCTGGTTCATCACAAATGCATTTTGCGGCCCCAGCGGAAGGATCAACGCTGCGCCAAGAATAAGCCCTTGAAAATAATAAGATATCACAATACACACCTGTGAAAATGGTTTCAGGCGCAGACTATATCGCGGCATTATCATTAGCGGAAATGGATAATTTTAATCCAGCATTAGAAATGCTAATAACAAGATGTGTAAAAAAGGCCGACGCTGTCGACCTTTGGCGAAAGGGTGTTATTGCTGCTTTTCTGCTTCTTTGACGCGCTTGAAGTTCACGTCCATCTGCGGGTAAGGGAAGCTGATACCGTTTTCGTCAAAGCGGCGCTTGATCTGCTCCAGCACGTCCCAGTAGACGTTTTGCAGATCGCTGCTTTTGCTCCAGACGCGCACGACAAAGTTAATGGATGACGCACCGAGTTCGTTCAGCCGCACGGTCATCTCTCTGTCTTTCAGAATACGTTCGTCCGCCTGGATAATATCGGTCAGCAATGATTTCACCTGCTCAATATCGGAATCATACGCCACGCCGATAATAAATTCGTTGCGACGCACCGGTTCGCGGGAAAAGTTGATGATATTACCGGCGATAATTTTCCCGTTCGGGATAACAATAATACGACCATCCGCCGAGCGCAGCGTGGTGGAGAAAATCTGCACCTGCAGCACCGTGCCCGCTACGCCACCGAGATCGACATACTCACCCGAACGAAACGGGCGGAAAGTGACCAGTAGCACGCCCGCCGCCAGGTTTGAGAGCGAGCCTTGCAACGCCAGACCAATTGCCAGACCGGCCGCACCCAACACGGCAATGACCGAGGCGGTTTGCACCCCAACGCGCCCCAGCGCGGCAATAAGGGTGAATGCGATAACACCATAGCGCACCAGCGCGGAAATAAAATCTGCGACGGTAGCGTCAATTTGCCGGGCTACCATCAAGCGGTTAACGGTATTCGACACGATCCGTGCCACGATCATCCCGACGATAATAATGGCGATTGCTGCCACGATATTGACAGCGTAGCTCAGCAGCAGTGCCTGGTTATTGACCAGCCACGAGCCTGCGCTATTAAAGCTGTCGACCACGTTCAGATCTTCCATTCTTTCTTCCTTATGTTATACCAAATGAGGATCGGCCCCGCGTGCACGAGGCTGATCCTAAAGGGTAAACAAAAAGAGCTGTTTTTGCCAAACCTTCACCGTTATCCGTCAGCTCGCCTCGCGAGTTACGCGCTGTAAAATATCCAGCGCACGGGAGAATTGCGCCTCCGGGATGGTTAACGGATAAAGGAAGCGAATAACGTTGCCGTACTGCCCACAGGTCAGCAGAAGCAGACCCTGTTCGAGCGCCATTTTCTGGATTTTCTGCGCCATCACCGCCGACGGCTGCGTGCTTCCAGGTTCGAAAAACTCAGCGGCAATCATCGAGCCAACGCCGTGCACCGCCACCAGCGACGGGCACCAGGCTTTGGCTTCGTTGAGCGTGGATTGCAGGCGTTCGCCGAGATACTGCGCGCGCTCACACAGATTCTCTTTATCAATAATATTCAGCACAGCATGCGCCGCCGCGACAGAGAGCGGGTTACCGGCATAGGTTCCGCCTAAACCACCGGGTGCTGCGGCATCCATAATGCTGGCGTTGCCAATCACCCCCGACAGCGGCATCCCGCCCGCCAGACTTTTGGCGACCGTCATCAGGCAAGGTTTGTCGGCATAATTATCCATAGCGAACAGCTTGCCGGTACGCGCGAAACCGCTCTGTACTTCGTCAGCAATCAGCACAATGCCATGCTCATCGCACAGGCGGCGCAGCGCGGTAACCAGCTCCTTCGGCGCGACATTAAAACCACCCTCCCCCTGCACCGGCTCAAAAATAATCACTGCGACCTGTTTGGCATCAATGTCCGCTTTGAACAGGCATTCAATTGCATCGAGGCTGTCTTGCGTGGTGATATTGTGCAGCGCCGACGGGTAAGGCACGTGGTAAACGGAGCCAGGGAACGGGCCGAAGCCAATTTTATACGGCGCAACCTTGCCGGTCAGCGCCATCGTCATATAAGTGCGGCCATGAAATCCGCCGCCAAAGGCAATCACGCCAGGGCGTCCGGTATGGGCACGGGCGATTTTGATGGCGTTTTCCACCGCTTCTGCGCCGGTCGTAAAGAAGGCGCTTTTCGCCGGGCCTTGCACCGGCGCCAGCTCGTTAAGCTTCTCAGCCAGCGAAACATAACTTTCGTAGGGCACAATCTGGTAAGCCGTATGGGTAAATTGTGCCAGTTGCTGCTGCACGGCAGCGATGATCTCCGGGTGGCGGTGCCCGGTATTGAGCACCGCTATGCCTGCGGCAAAATCGATATACTCGTTGCCTTCCACATCCGTCAGCGTGGCGTTCTCCGCCTTCTGGGCAAAGAAGTGACACATCACGCCGCCGCCGTACAACAGGCGGTAGTAATCCAGCAGATAGTTACAATCTTCCACGCAGTAATTGTTGGGGATCAGCGAGCGCGCGACCTCTGCGTGTAACGGCTCGGTGGTAACAACTTGCGTCCCGCACGGCATGCTGCGCTTCGCCAGCTCCGGCTCCAGTTTGTCGCCCAGGTAAGCGTTGCCCGCCACGATGACATAGCGCGCCGTGACCTGGCCGTGTTCGGTACTGACCACCGCCGGGCTGGTGTGCCCTATTCGCGTGACCGGAGAACCCGCCCGCCGTTAAGCCGGATGGCGTCCGCTTCGCCGATAGCCAGATTCAGCGGGTGAATATGACCACCGCTGCGATCCAGCAGCGCGCCGGTGTAATGATCGCTGCTCACTTGCTGACGGATACCGTTGGCATCGAGCAGTTCCAGCTGCGTATTGCCGTAGCGCTCCCAGTTCGCTTTTTGCTCTTCCAGGGTTTCCAGCTGCTTATGGTTGAGCGCAACAAACAGACCGCCGGGGCGATAATCACAGTTGATTTGATAGCGCTTGATGCGCTCACGAATAATCTCCCCGCCTTCAAACATCATGCTGCCTAATACTTTGGCGGCATCGGGGCCGTAATTTTTCTCGATGGTGTCGATATCACGGCTGTACGAGTTCACTAACTGGCCGCCGTTGCGACCGCTGGCGCCAAAGCCGATACGCGCGGCTTCCAGCAGCACCACGTCGTAGCCCTGCTCTGCCAGGTGCAGCGCCGAGGAAAGCCCGGTATAGCCGCCGCCGACCACGCACACATCGCAGGTGATGGATTCGCTCAGCGTCGGGAAAGGCGCATACTGGTTGGCGCTCGCCGCATAATAACTTGTCGTATGTTCAGTCATGATCAAGGCTCCAGGGCTATCCAGATGGTTTTCAGTTCGGTGAATTTTTCCAGCGCATGCAGGGATTTATCGCGCCCGTTGCCGCTCTGTTTATAGCCGACAAAAGGCACGGTCATGTCGCCATCGTTGTAGTTGTTCACAAAGACCGAACCGGCTTTCAGGCGGCGGCTGATGCGGTGCGCGCGCGACAGATTCCCCGTCCACACCGCCGCGCCCAGCCCGTACTGGCTGTCATTCGCCAGTCGCAGCGCTTCCTCTTCGCTGTTAAAGCGCGTCACCACCAGCACCGGGCCGAAAATCTCCTCCCGGCTGATGGGTGAATCGGGCGCCACATCAACAAAAATGGTCGGGCCGACGGCGGCGGGTAGCGCGGTGTTGCGACCATCAAGCAGCAGCGAGGCGTGGTTTTCCCCGGCGCGGATGTAACTGAGCACCGTGTCGGCATGGCTGCTATCAATCAAAGTACCCATGGTGGTTGCCGGATCGAGCGGGTTGCCGGGCTGCCAGTGGTCGGCCTGCTCCTGTAATAGATGCAAAAACTCGTCGGCAATGGACGCCTGGAGCAGCAGGCGCGTACCAGCAATACAGACCTGGCCCTGGTTATAGAAGATCCCGGCAGCGGTAGCATTGACCGCCTGTTGCAGGTTTTCGCAATCGGCAAAGACGATATTGGCGCTTTTGCCCCCGGCCCCCAGCCAGACGCGCTTCATATTGCTCTCGCCCGCATCTTTGAGCAGTTGCTTACCGGTACGGGTCGAACCGGTAAAGGTGATGACATCTACATCTGGATGCAGCGCCAGCACCTGGCCCGCTTCATGACCAAAGCCGCTGATCACGTTCAGCACGCCGTCCGGCAGCCCGGCCTCTTTTGCCAGCGCAGCAAGACGCAGCGCAGTGAGCGGGGATTTTTCGGACGGTTTAAGCACGACGCTGTTTCCCGCCGCCAGCGCCGGGCCAAGCTTCCAGCACGCCAGCAGCAGCGGGAAATTCCACGGCACAACAGCGCCAACCACGCCAACCGGTTCGCGAACAACCATCGCCAGCGCGTTCTGATCGGTCGGCGCGACTTCGCCATACACCTTGTCAATGGCTTCCGCATACCAGCGGATAGCGCGGGCCGCGCCGGGTATATCATCACGCAGGCTGTGGCGAATGGGTTTACCGGTGTCCAGCGTTTCCAGCAGCGCCAGCTCTTCGCGGTGGCTTTCCATTAAATCAGCGAATGCATTGAGCACGGCTTTGCGTTTTGCCGGTGAAGCCTGCGACCAGTCGCCGCGGTCAAATACTTCACGGGCCGCCTGCACAGCGCACTCAACGTCAGCTTTTTTCCCCCGCGCTACCCCGGCCAGATTTTGCTGGCTGGCCGGGTTGACGGTGGCAAACGTACTGTTATCCGCCGCATTACAATATTCGCCGTTAATAAACAACCGGCTTTCAATCAGCAGATTTTTTGCTTTATCCTGCCAGTAATTCAGGTCGTGAAAAGCCATAGAGATTCCTTCGAAACGTCATCGGATAAATAAATTCTTTGTTAGTGCCGGTTATTCAGGGCGCAGGGAGGCCCAGGAATTAACCTGTTAATTTATTTTGCTGCCAGCGCTAATGTTATTTGCGCGTATTTCTGTGGTTTATTTACAGCGCCGAAAATAGCGTCCCGGCGCTGACAAAATAATTAAAATGTAGTGGGCGTATGGGCGCTAATAATGCGGCAAATACCTGCCGAAGTGTTACGAAAGCTATGAGGTATGCCTGTATTGATGGCATAACTCTGCCCGGCAACGAGGTGATATGTCTGGCCGCTGATGGTCAACATAATTTCACCTTCCAGTATGGTGCCTATTTCCTCACCCTGATGTTTGATCCTCTCCCCGGTGGTTGTTCCAGGCTGGTAAGTTTCAAAAATCATCGCCAGCGTACGGTTCGGATTTCCGTTATGCACCAGTTTCATCGAAACCCCCTGACTGCCGATTTCGATAAGGTCATCCTGATTAATTACCACCTGCGGTTCATCAGGTTTTTCTGGCTCAGAAAAGAATTCCGAGAGCGACAGCCCATAAACTTTCAGTAATTTTTGCAGAGTACTGATAGCAGGACTCACTTTGTCCTGCTCTATGGTGCTGATGGCACTGTGTGTCAATCCAGACAGTTCGGCGGCACGACGCTGTGGAAGACCCAATTTTTGGCGGATCTCTGACAGACGTTTTCCAGGCGCCAGGCCGTCATCGCTCATATTTGCATTTCCTTAACGGTAGTGGTCAGAGCTGCTGTTTTACAGCGAGAAAATTCTGACAAGCGGTGATAAATCCTTCAAACAACATACGTGACAGCGCATATTCGGTGCTGTTCCATTCCGGGTGCCACTGCACACCCAGCGCAAACGGGTGATTGGTCACGCTAACCGCTTCGACCAGACCATCCGGCGAACGCGCTTCCACGCGCAACTGCGGGCCTAAGGTCTTCGCGCCCTGCCCGTGCAGCGAGTTTACCCAAAATGTGTGACAGCCAGTTTTTTGACCTGGTGACGGCCACAGCGTTAATTAACTTTGGCGCGCTGGTAGCGTTTACCTTTGTGAACCTGTCTGTTTTCAACCATTTCTGGCGTCGCAAAGGCTATAACAAAACCTGGAAGGATCGCCTGCACTATTTGCTGCTGCCGCTCACCGGTGCCGGGACAGTTGGCATATTGTGGGTAAACCTGGAGGCGACGTCATTGACGCTCGGCCTGGTGTGGGCCTCGCTGGGGATACTTTACCTGACCTGGCTGACCCGGCGCTTTCGCCGCCCGCCGCCGCAATTTAACGCGAGCCAGGAGCAAATATCGTAAGTTACAGGTACAAAAAAGCCCCACGATGTGGGGCTTGAACCGGCAAGGTAAAGATTACAGAACGTTTACGGCGTTCAGTTCTTTAAATGCCTGCTCCAGACGAGTCACCATGCTGGACTGCGCGGCACGCAGCCATACACGCGGATCGTAGTATTTCTTGTTCGGCTGGTCTGCGCCTTTCGGGTTGCCCAGCTGGCCTTGCAGGTAAGCTTCGTTTTCTTTGTAGTACTTCAGAATACCTTCCCAGGTTGCCCATTGGGTATCGGTATCGATGTTCATTTTGATAACGCCGTAGCTTACGGAGTCTTTGATTTCCTGAGCGGAAGAACCGGAACCGCCGTGGAACACGAAGTTCAGGCTGTTGTGCGGCAGGTTGTGTTTCTTAGAAACATATTCCTGAGAGTCGCGCAGGATAGTCGGGGTCAGTTTCACGTTACCCGGCTTGTAAACACCGTGGACGTTACCGAAAGAGGCAGCGATGGTGAAACGCGGGCTGATTGCGTTCAGTTTGGTGTACGCATAATCAACGTCTTCCGGCTGGGTGTACAGAGCAGAAGCGTCCATATGGCTGTTATCCACACCATCTTCTTCACCGCCGGTGCAACCCAGTTCGATTTCCAGCGTCATGCCCATTTTATCCATACGAGCCAGATATTTAGAGCAGATCTCGATGTTCTCTTCCAGAGACTCTTCAGACAGGTCAATCATATGAGAAGAGAACAGCGGTTTACCGGTCGCCGCGAAGTGTTTTTCGCCCGCGTCCAGCAGACCGTCAATCCACGGCAGCAGTTTTTTCGCGCAGTGGTCAGTGTGCAGAATCACCGGCACACCGTAGTGCTCGGCAATCTGGTGTACATGATGCGCACCAGAGATAGCGCCCAGAATAGCCGCCTGCTGGCCTTCGCCTTTAAAACCTTTACCTGCGATAAACGCCGCGCCACCGTTTGAGAACTGAACGATAACCGGTGCTTTAACTTTTGCAGCGGTTTCCAGAACGGCGTTGATGGAGTCAGTACCCACGCAGTTAACTGCCGGCAGAGCAAAGTTGTTTTCTTTTGCTACCTGGAACACTTTCTGAACGTCATCACCAGTGATAACGCCAGGTTTTACGAAATCAAAAATTTTAGACATTTACGTAGTCCTGTATCTGTATCTTCGACCGTTAGAAAAAAGTTCGCGAGCTTTAGCGCGCGCTGAAAATTGGGCAGGTTTCCCTGCCCATTCGAAACTTACTGTTTAGCGCGCTCTTCGAGCATAGCGACTGCCGGCAGAACTTTGCCTTCCACAAATTCAAGGAATGCGCCGCCGCCAGTGGAGATATAAGAGATCTTGTCGGCGATGCCGAACAGGTCAATCGCCGCCAGGGTGTCGCCACCGCCAGCGATGGAGAACGCGTCGCTGTCTGCAATAGCGTTAGCCACAATTTCAGTACCCTTGCGGAAGTTCGGGAATTCGAACACGCCGACCGGGCCATTCCACAGGATAGTTTTGGCGTTTTTCAGGATTTCAGCCAGTTTTTCTGCAGAAACATCGCCTAAATCCAGAATTTGCTCATCATCTTTGATGTCATTAACGGATTTCAGGGTTGCCGTTGCGGTTTCGGAGAACTCTGTCGCCACACGCACGTCCGTCGGCACCGGAATATCGCAGGTGCTCAGCAGGCGTTTTGCTTCGTCTACCAGATCCGCTTCGTACAGGGATTTACCGACGTTGTGACCTTGAGCGGCAACGAAGGTGTTAGCGATACCGCCGCCAACGATCAGCTGGTCAGCGATTTTAGACAGAGAGTCCAGCACTGTCAGTTTAGTGGAAACTTTAGAACCACCCACGATAGCTACCATCGGGCGTGCAGGTTCTTTCAGCGCTTTACCCAGCGCGTCCAGTTCTGCTGCCAGCAGCGGGCCTGCGCAGGCGATTTCTGCAAACTTGCCCACGCCGTGGGTAGAAGCCTGCGCACGGTGCGCGGTACCGAATGCGTCCATCACGAATACGTCGCACAGCGCAGCGTATTTTTTAGCCAGCGTTTCGTCGTCTTTCTTCTCGCCTTTGTTAAAGCGAACGTTTTCCAGCACGACCAGCTCACCTTCGGCAACCTCTACGCCATCCAGGTAATCTTTCGCCAGGCGAACCGGGCTGGAGAGTTTGTCTTTCAGATAGTTAACAACCGGCAGCAGAGAGAATTCTTCGTTGTACTCGCCTTCGGTCGGGCGCCCCAGGTGAGAAGTCACCATCACTTTCGCGCCTTGCTTCAGGGCCAGTTCGATGGTCGGCAGGGACGCACGGATGCGTGCATCGCTGGTCACTTTCCCTTCTTTAACCGGAACGTTCAGATCCGCACGGATTAGAACGCGTTTACCAGCCAGATCCAGATCGGTCATCTTAATTACAGACATGGTGAATCCTCTCGTTGATTCTTAAAGTTTTGCAGACAGTTACGCGACATCGTTCCCGTTGCTGCTGTTGGCCACCTCACCCACTCACAGGCGGATGATGCCTTCATGCATCCTGAACGATTTTGCGTACTTATGTCTTACCTGAAACTCATAGCCGCCATTGCCAACGTTGTGTCAAGCATGCGGTTAGCAAAGCCCCATTCGTTATCGCACCACACCAGGGTTTTAATAAGGTGCGCGCCACTGACCCGTGTTTGTGTGCCATCAACGATGGCGCTGTGCGGATCGTGGTTAAAATCGGTTGAAACCAACGGTAATTCCGTATAGTCAACTATACCATGAAAAGTCCCCTGCGCTGCTTTTTGCAGCAACGCATTGACTTCACTTGCTTTTACCGGCTTTTGAACCGTTACGCTAAGGTCGATAGCGGTCACGTTAATGGTCGGTACGCGTACCGCTATCGCTTCAAATCTATCGTTAAATTGCGGGAAAATTCTCGCTATCCCCGCCGCCAGTTTCGTATCTACCGGAATTATTGACTGGCTGGCTGCGCGCGTGCGGCGCAAATCAGGGTGGTAGGCATCAATCACCTGCTGATCGTGCATCGCGGAGTGAATCGTTGTCACCGTCCCTGATTCAATACCCCAGGCTTCGTCGAGCAGTTTAATAATCGGGATAATGCAGTTGGTGGTGCAGGAGGCGTTGGAGACCAGACGATCGTCGGCTTTAAGCGTTGTGTGGTTCACACCGAAGACGATGGTCGCGTCCAGATCGCTGCTGCCAGGATGTGAAAAGAGCACTTTTTTCGCGCCAGCGGCCAGGTGCGCCTCGCCATCGTCACGGCTGCCGTACACCCCGGTGCAGTCGAGCACGACATCAACGCCCAGCTCGCGCCAGGGAAGGTCGGCTATTGCGCGCTGATGCAAAATCCGGATGACATCGTCGCCGATAAAAAGCTGCTCGCGCTCCTGGCGCACATCCCAGGCAAAACGACCGTGGCTGGTGTCATATTTCAATAAATGCGCCATGCCCGCCGCATCGGCCAGTTCATTGATGGCTACCACGGTGATTTCCGCACGACGCCCGGATTCATACAAAGCACGAACCACGTTGCGCCCGATGCGACCGAAACCATTAATCGCTATGCGTACGGTCATAACTCTCCTGCAAAGCTTCTCATCCCTCAGAGGGTGACAGAGTAATCCAGCTACCACCGAAGGGGAATCTTCGCCTGCCTTAACGGCGTCTGATTGGTTAATTGTCGAACATTTAATCGACTGAAACGCTTCAGCCAGAATAAGCGAAACCAGGAATAAAAGGAATGTTTGTCCAGACAGATTCGCCAGTTATCTGACTTGCATCACGTTTTCGCTGGAATAATTTCAGATAGGGATAGATTACCAAGGAATAAACGAAAGGAAAAAGCCGGGCGTGATACCCGGCTTCAATACTGACAAATACTTGCGATCAGAGCACTGATTTTGCCTTCGCCACCACGTTGTCGACGGTGAAACCGAACTCGACAAACAGTTGCTCAGCCGGAGCAGACTCACCAAACGTGGTCATGCCAACCACTGCGCCGTTCAGACCTACGTATTTGTACCAGAAATCCGCGATACCAGCTTCGATAGCCACACGCGCCGTTACCGCTTTCGGCAGAACAGACTCACGGTACGCGGCATCCTGCTTGTCGAACGTGTCGGTAGACGGCATGGAAACCACGCGCGCTTTCACGCCTTCGCCAGAGAGTTTCTCCCACGCAGCGACGGCCAGCTCAACTTCAGAACCGGTCGCAATCAGGATCAGCTGCGGCTGACCATCGCAACCTTTCAGCACGTAAGCGCCACGGGCGATATCCGCCAGCTGCTGCGCGCTGCGCTCCTGCTGCGCCAGGTTCTGGCGAGAGAGGATCAGCGCCGTCGGGCCGTCATGACGCTCAACACCGAACTTCCACGCCACCGCAGACTCAACCTGGTCACAAGGGCGCCAGGTGCTGACGTTTGGCGTCATACGCAGCGAAGCGACCTGCTCAACCGGCTGGTGGGTCGGGCCATCTTCACCCAGACCGATAGAGTCGTGGGTGTAAACCAGCACCTGACGTTGTTTCATCAGCGCCGCCATACGCACCGCGTTACGGGCGTATTCCACAAACATCAGGAAGGTGGAGGTGTAAGGCAGGAAGCCGCCGTGCAGAGAGATACCGTTGGCGATTGCGGTCATACCGAACTCGCGCACGCCGTAGTGGATGTAGTTCCCCGCCGCGTCTTCGTTGATCGGTTTAGACCCCGACCACAGCGTCAGGTTAGACGGCGCAAGGTCGGCGGAGCCGCCGAGGAATTCCGGCAACAGCGGGCCAAAGGCTTCGATAGCATTCTGTGAAGCTTTGCGGCTGGCGATTTTCGCCGGATTAGCCTGAAGCTTAGCGATAAACTCCTGCGCTTTCGCGGAAAAATCTGCCGGCATTTCACCTTTCATACGACGGGTGAATTCAGCGGCCTCCTGCGGATACGCTTTGGCGTAAGTGGCAAACTTCTCATTCCACGCGGACTCTTTTGCCTGCCCGGCTTCTTTTGCGTCCCACTGAGCATAAATTTCAGACGGGATCTCGAACGGCGCATAGTGCCAGCCCAGTTTTTCGCGGGTCAGGGCAATTTCGGCATCACCCAGCGGCGCACCGTGGGAGTCGTGCGTGCCTGCTTTGTTCGGCGAACCGTAGCCAATCACTGTTTTGCACATCAGCAGCGACGGTTTATCAGTAACGCTACGCGCTTCTTCTACCGCACGCTTGATAGCGTCAGCGTCGTGACCATCCACGTCGCGCACCACGTGCCAGCCGTAGGCTTCAAAGCGTTTTGCGCTGTCATCGGTGAACCAGCCGTCAACGTGACCGTCGATGGAGATACCGTTGTCGTCATAGAACGCAACCAGTTTGCCCAGCTTCAGGGTACCGGCAAGGGAGCAGACTTCATGAGAGATGCCTTCCATCATGCAGCCGTCGCCCATAAAGGCATAGGTAAAGTGATCAACGATGTCGTGACCAGGGCGGTTAAACTGCGCCGCCAGCGTTTTCTCGGCAATCGCCATACCTACGGCGTTAGCAATGCCCTGCCCCAGCGGTCCGGTGGTGGTTTCCACGCCCGCGGTGTAGCCAACTTCAGGGTGGCCCGGCGTTTTTGAATGCAGCTGACGGAAGTTTTGCAGTTCGGACATCGGCAGATCGTAGCCGGTGAGGTGCAGCAGGCTGTAAATCAGCATTGAACCGTGGCCGTTAGACAGCACAAAGCGGTCGCGGTTAGCCCAGGCCGGATTTGTCGGGTTGTGGTTCAGAAAGTCACGCCACAGGACTTCGGCGATGTCAGCCATACCCATCGGGGCTCCCGGGTGACCGGATTTGGCTTTCTGTACCGCGTCCATGCTCAGCGCACGAATAGCATTAGCAAGCTCTTTACGTGAGGACATTTTAACTCCAGAAGGACTGTTAGGGCTGTTCCCGTAACGACTTGACGACAGCGCGTTTTGGGCTACGCCAGAAAAAAGTGCCAACAATGTAACCCAAGCGACAAAGCATGTACATGGAGCATCCTTTTGCCGATTCAGAAATCTCTGGAAGCAGCTCGCAAGTTGCGCAATCTTCTCGCCCGCCGTCAGTACTCTTCTTTATAATTAAGCAGTTCGCCGACTCAACTGAGCTGGCACGTAAAATTGACTCAACCATTGCGGAAGATAATTAATGAAGATTCGCCCGGTCTTACTTGCTCTGGGAATGGCGACGCTAATGACAGGTTGCCAGAACATGAACTCCAGCGGTTTTTTGACCTCAGGAGCTGAAGCCTTCCAGGCTTATACGCTAAGCGATGCTCAGGTGAAAACGCTGAGCGATGGCGCCTGTAAAGAGATGGACAGCAAAGCGACCATCGCGCCAGCCAGCAGCGAGTACAGCCAGCGGCTGAGCAAAATCGCCGCCGCGCTTGGCGATAATATCAACGGCCAGCCGGTGAATTACAAAGTTTATGTCGCAAAAGATGTGAACGCTTTCGCTATGGCGAATGGCTGTATCCGTGTCTATAGCGCGCTGATGGATATGATGACCGACAACGAAGTGGAAGCGGTAATAGGCCATGAGATGGGTCACGTGGCGCTTGGTCATGTGAAAAAAGGGATGCAGGTGGCGCTGGGCACCAACGCGCTGCGCGCTGCGGCTGCCTCGGCGGGCGGTATTGTCGGTAGCCTGTCGCAATCGCAGCTTGGCGCGCTGGGTGAACAGCTAGTGAACTCCCAGTTCTCCCAACGCCAGGAGTCCGAGGCGGATGACTACTCCTATGATTTGCTGCGTAAACGCAACATCAACCCTTCCGGGCTTGCCACCAGCTTTGAAAAACTGGCGAAGATGGAAGAAGGCCGCCAGAGCTCGATGTTTGACGATCATCCGGCGTCCGCTGCGCGCGCGCAGCACATTCGCGCACGTATGGCCGAAGACGGTATTCAGTAAAAATAAGGGAGGCAAAATCGCCTCCCTTCGTTTTTCTGGCAAAATAATTTACGCCTGTTAAGCGCATTAATTGCCAAAATAAACGCACGCATTGCTAAGGCTTATTTACACTGCCGACAGTGGAATATATTTCTGAACATTTAACAGCAGTGATTTATTTCAGTGCTTTAAAGTTCCACATATTATCTCGCTTATATATGGAGTCATGTCGGGATAATAAATAGTCCACCCTTTTAGCAGTAAATTGTTTATCCCTATATTTTTAAGGGGTTACTGTCGGGCTTCGTTTATTACACAAGGATTGCTTTCGCTGGCATTTCAGGTAACTATCGCGAACGCAACAAACACATTTGATACCAGACAGACAGAGAAGTTCCCCAGTGAAAAAACAATTAACTTTAATCGCCTTCGGCATTATTGCCGCGACACCTGCTTTTGCCAGCCAGCAATCTACCAGCCAGGGATTTATTGACGACAGCCATTTAGATCTCTTTTTGCGCAACGCGTATATCAATCGTGATTATCGCTCCGGCGCCGATGATAAAGCTGAATGGGGCCAGGGTATCGTCGCTACCTTTACCTCCGGTTATACGCAGGGGCCGGTCGGCTTTGGCGTGGATGGCATCGCCCAATATGGCGTGCGACTGGACGGCGGGCGTGGTCGCAGCGGCGCGGGCGGTATTGATTTCTTTGCCCAGGATAACGATGGCCGGGCCAAATCCGATCTGGCGAAATTCGGCGCGACCGCCAAAATGCGTATCTCTGACACCGTGCTGAGCTACGGTACGCAACGCCCGGCGCTGCCCATCGTGACGGCAGATAGCTCCCGCCTGCTGTATGAGAGCTATACCGGCGCGATGCTGACCTCAAAAGAGATCGCAGGTCTTGAAATTAACGCCGGTTATTTTACCGACGAGCAGCGTAAAAGTAATGACCACCACGACAGCGGCCTGAAAAGCCTGAGCTTCGGCGGTGCGAGCTACCAGTTTAACGATCAATTCAGCGGCGCGCTTTACGCCTCACGCGTGGAAGATGTGTTGAATAAGCAATATCTCGGGCTGAATTTCAAACAGCCGTTCAGCACCGGGCAGCAGCTGGTGCTGGATTTTAATGGCTACAATTCTCGCCTGGATAAAGACTACGCCCGCACGCAGAATACCGGTCGCAGCAACACCATCTGGAGCCTGGCGGCGAGCTATATCTGGGATATTCATACCTTTAAACTGGCCTACCAGCAGAGCAGCGGCAGCACCGGTTACCATTATGGCAGCTACCGCGATCAAGGCCAGGTCGGCGATGGTGGCAACACGATCTGGCTTGCGAACTCCTACTGGTCTGATTTTAACGGTGAAGACGAGCGCTCCTGGCAGGCGTCTTACGGCCTGGATTTCGCCGGTCTCGGTTTACCGGGCCTGAGCTGGATCACCGCTTACGTGCGTGGCGACAATATCAAAACCGCCGCCACCCGTAACGGTAAAGAGCATGAATGGTTTAACCAGCTGCAGTACCAGGTGCAGGATGGCCCGGCAAAAGACCTGCAACTGCGGGTGCGTTACTCGGTACTGCGCGTTTCCGACGATGCCCGCGACTACAATATCGGCGGCAACGAAGTCCGTCTCTACGCCGAATACCCGTTCAACGTGTTCTGAGCCTGTGGCCCTCTCACAAGAGAGGGCTATTTCTTTGCTTGCCTTTTTATTCGCCTTTTTTGGCCGCCTGAATATAGAGCATCTCAAGTGCGAGCGTTGCGCCAGCAAGCGCCGTTATCTGCGCGTGATCGTACGGCGGGGAAACTTCCACCAGATCCATCCCCACAATGTTCAAGTCTTTTAATCCACGCAACAATTTCAGCGCTTTATCGGTACTCAGGCCGCCCGGTACCGGCGTTCCTGTGCCGGGCGCATAGGCCGGATCAAGGCAGTCAATATCAAACGTCAGGTAAACGGGCAGATCGCCGGTGACGGATTTCACCTGCGCGAGGATCTCCGCCACGCTGCGATCGTTGACCTGGCAGGCATCCAGCACGGTAAAACCGTTGTCTTTATCAAACTCGGTACGAATGCCAATTTGCACCGAGTGATGCGGGTCAATCAGCCCTTCTTGCGGCGCGGTATAGAACATCGTCCCGTGGTCAACCTCACAACCGTTGGAATAGGTATCGGTGTGCGCGTCGAAATGCACCAGCGCCATCTTGCCGAAGTGTTTAGCGTGCGCACGCAGCAGGGGTAGCGTCACAAAGTGGTCGCCGCCAAAAGAGAGCATGCGCTTGCCCGCCGCCAGTAACTGCTCGGCGTGCGTTTGTAGCCTTTCGCTCATCTCGCGGGCATCGCCAAAGGCATACACCAGATCGCCACAATCCACGACATTCAACCGCTCGCGCATATCAAACTGCCACGGAAAGCGATGGTGCTCCCACGCAAGGTTGGTTGAAATCTGGCGGATAGCCCCCGGACCGTGGCGCGCTCCCGCCCGCCCGGAGGTAGCCATATCGAAGGGGATACCGGTTATCACCCACTCAGCATCGCTGTCGTAGGGCTGGAAATTAACAGGCAAACGCAGAAAGCCAAAAGCGTTAGATACCAGCGAGTTATCGTATTGATGCCCTAAGGTGCTCATGTTCTGACCTCTCATACGGTTGAGATAAAAAAAATCCCTTCCGCGCCGTTTGACCCGACGAGGAAGGGATTATTTATCTGCTGCTAAGTTCGGCGAATTGTCGCCGTTAATTCTACCGGGTTAGTTAAAGTATAGAGCATCCTGCGGCAAGTGCCGGTTTCGACGCCACTTTTATAGCCCGGCAGTCACCTTATTCATCTTCCAGATAGGTGTAACCATACAGCCCGGCTTCGAACTCTTCGAGGAACTGCTGTTGCAGCGCATCTTCCAGACCGGTCTGTTTGACCTGATCGCGGAACTGCGTCAACAGTTTGTTCGGATCAAGCTGCACGTATTGCAGCATATCCGCCACCGTGTCCCCTTCGTCAGACAGCTCCACTTCAACGCTACCATCAGGGAAAACAAAAACATCCACCGCTTCGGTATCACCGAACAGGTTATGCATGTTGCCGAGGATCTCCTGGTACGCGCCAACCATAAAGAAGCCCAGCATCGGCGGGTTTTCCGGATCGTATTGCGGCATCGGCATGGTGGTCGCAATGCCGTCGCCATCGATATAGTGATCGATAGCGCCGTCCGAGTCACAGGTGATATCCAGCAGCACCGCGCGGCGTTCCGGCACATGGTTTAACCCTTCGAGCGGCAGCACCGGGAACAACTGATCGATACCCCACGCATCCGGCATGGACTGGAACAGCGAGAAGTTAACGTAAAGTTTATCCGCCATCCGCTCCTGCAACTCATCAATGATCGGTCGATGCGCGCGGTTTTGCGGATCGAGCTGCTTTTGCACTTCATGGCACATATTCAGATAGAGCTGCTCGGCCCAGGCGCGCTGTTGCAGATCAAAGGTGCCGGAAGCATAGCCGATGTGAATATCATGCAGATCCATCTGGCTGTCATGCAGCCATTCGCGCAGCGAGCGGCGAGTGCCCGGCTCGTGCATCTCTTGCCAGGTTTCCCACATGCTTTGCAGCGCACGTGGAGCGTCTTCTGCCGGTGCCGTGGCTTTGGTGTATTCGTTACGCTCAACACCGATAATATTCGACACCAGCACCGTATGGTGAGCGGTGACCGCGCGGCCAGACTCGGTTATCACGGTCGGATGCGGCAGACCGTTCTCTTCACAGGCATCGCCAATCGCCCAGATGATATTATTCGCGTACTCATTCAGACCATAGTTTACCGAGCAGTCTGACTGTGAGCGCGTGCCTTCATAGTCAACGCCCAGCCCACCGCCAACGTCGAAGCACTGGATATTCACGCCAAGCTTGTGCAGTTCCACGTAGAAGCGCGCCGATTCGCGCACGCCCGTGGCGATATCGCGGATGTTAGCCATCTGCGAGCCGAGGTGGAAATGCAGCAGTTGCAGGCTCTCCAGGCGGTCAGCATCGCGCAGGATCTCAACCAGTTGTAGCACCTGCGTTGCCGCCAGGCCAAATTTGGATTTTTCGCCGCCGGAGGATTGCCACTTACCGGAGCCCTGGGATGCCAGGCGCGCACGCACACCAAGACGCGGCACCACGTTCAGGCGTTCAGCTTCTTCCAGCACGACGGCGATTTCGGTCATTTTTTCAATCACCAGATAGACCTTATGGCCCATCTTTTCGCCAATCAGCGCCAGACGAATGTATTCACGGTCTTTATAGCCGTTACACACGATCACGGAACGGGTCATGCCTGCATGCGCCAGCACGGCCATCAGCTCTGCTTTGGAGCCTGCTTCCAGGCCCAGCGGTTCGCCGGAGTGGATCAAAGATTCAATCACGCGGCGATGCTGATTGACCTTAATCGGGTAAACCAGAAAGTAGTCGCCGTTGTAACCATAGGACTCCCGCGCACGTTTAAACGCAGCGTTTATCGAACGCAGGCGATGTTGCAGGATCTGCGGAAAGCAGAACAGCGCGGGCAGCCGTTGCCCTTGTGCTTCACGCGCTTTAACCAGCTGCGCCAGATCGACGCGAGCTTCCGGGACGTCCGGGTCCGGACAAACGCTGATATGGCCCAGCTCGTTAACGTCGTAGTAGTTATTACCCCACCAGGTAATATTATAAGTACGAAGCATTTTGCTGGCTTCCTGGGAGCTCATCGCAACCTCCTGCATGGAACGTAGTACACCTTGTTCGCCTGCTGACGAAGGCGAAAATGAAGACATGTCGTCAGACATAGCGAACCTCAACGTATAAAAGTGTATACCCTGTTCCTTTCGTTATGCCCATTAGCGGCAAAGAGAAAGCAAACAGAGACAAAATAGTTGACTACTATCGCAGTGAAACATAGCGATAACAACCCATAAACAGCGTGATTACCTGGCATAGTATGCTGGCCCATCGGCTGCGTGACCGGTTTCTTGTTCATATCATTGTAAAACACGTGCCCGAACCAGAGTATGACAGTTCGGCGAAACCACGAGAAAACCCCTGAATAATCAGGAGAGCCCTTGTTCAGTTATCGCAAGGCCTTACCGGCTCTGGAGTCCTGAGAAGCACCGAAATGGGTAAAACATCGGCAGGTTTGCAGAGTAGATTTGCAGGATGCGGGGAAAAAATACGCGCCAGAACAACGCGATAGTATGCTGACAAAACGACGATTCATTATTTCTTATCACCTCCACGCAAGCCGGTGCGACCTGCGACAAGCCAAAGCCATCAATTCACTGCTTAACCCGGCTGGAAGTGGCGACACAGCCTGTAAGCCGTGCGCTTTTTTTAATGAGCCGCGTGCGGCGTTTTATACCGATAACCAGGTGAAAATGCAAAACAAAAAAGCTCTGTTTGCCGCTTTACCAGGAAAATTTTCCGTCATTATTTGTGACAGAATGTGGCATGTATCAAAAAACGCTGGCTTTGGGGTTAAGAAGTAACCTAAAATAGCCGTCCAGATGTTAATCCGTCTATATGCTACAATTTTGCGCAACAGGCTATGCGGCGCAAAGAAAAGAGCGTCAAAGATTAACACTCAGACTTCTTGTGCTGTCCGCGCGGCGCCAACCGCGAAGGCAACCGGGCACAGAATTCGAGCTAACCGTATTATTCCAGGGTGAAAATTACATATGGCAAAACACCTTTTTACGTCCGAGTCCGTTTCCGAAGGGCATCCTGACAAAATCGCTGACCAGATTTCCGACGCCGTGCTCGATGCAATTCTCGAGCAGGACCCGAAAGCGCGCGTCGCGTGTGAAACCTACGTGAAAACCGGTATGGTGCTGGTCGGTGGTGAAATCACTACCAGCGCGTGGGTGGATATCGAAGAGATAACCCGTAATACCGTGCGCGAAATTGGCTATGTGCATTCCGACATGGGCTTTGACGCCAACTCTTGCGCCGTGCTGAGCGCGATTGGCAAACAATCTCCGGACATCAACCAGGGCGTTGACCGCGCCGATCCGCTTGAACAAGGCGCTGGCGACCAGGGGCTGATGTTTGGCTACGCGACGAACGAAACCGACGTGCTGATGCCTGCGCCGATTACCTACGCGCACCGTCTGGTTGAGCGTCAGGCTGAAGTGCGTAAAAACGGCACGCTGCCGTGGCTGCGCCCGGATGCGAAAAGCCAGGTGACCTTCCAGTATGATGACGGCAAAATCGTCGGCATCGATGCCGTCGTGTTGTCCACTCAGCACGCAGAAGACATTGAGCAGAAAGCGTTGCAGGAAGCGGTGATGGAAGAGATCATCAAGCCAATCCTGCCGGGCGAGTGGCTGAACGCATCGACTAAATTCTTTATCAACCCGACCGGTCGCTTTGTTATCGGCGGCCCGATGGGCGATTGCGGTCTGACCGGCCGTAAAATCATCGTTGATACTTACGGTGGTATGGCGCGTCACGGCGGTGGTGCGTTCTCCGGTAAAGATCCGTCAAAAGTTGACCGTTCTGCTGCCTACGCCGCACGCTACGTGGCGAAAAACATCGTCGCTGCAGGCCTGGCCGACCGTTGTGAGATCCAGGTTTCCTACGCTATCGGCGTGGCAGAGCCGACCTCCATCATGGTCGAAACCTTCGGTACCGGCAAACTGCCGACCGAGCAGCTGACTCTACTGGTGCGCGAGTTCTTCGACCTGCGCCCGTACGGCCTGATCCAGATGCTGGATCTACTGCACCCGTTCTACAAACAAACCGCTGCATACGGTCACTTTGGTCGTGACACTTTCCCGTGGGAAAAAACCGACAAAGCAGACGTGCTGCGCGATGCTGCCGGCCTGAAATAATTCGCTGTCAGATTTTACTTAAGGCCAGCCTTGTGCTGGCCTTTTTACATTTTGCCCACGTTCACGCCGCCTGTTTTTTTCACACCGTCTATACTCATTACACCACATCCGCGCCTCCCTGAAAGCGATTACATCGCTCTGCGCCTTAATTCCCCAGGATTTTTCCGTAAAAAATCTGAACGCAGCATAATTGTTACATACCGTTTCGGTTTAGTCTGAAACTATCACACTCCTCTCTCGTTTCTCTGTCAGTAATTCTATAATATTTATGACTTTTATTTACATTTGCGCGTTACTGTTAGTGTAACCGATTACACTCATGTGATTTCAGTCACATACTTTTACGCACGACTAACCTACTTTTACATTGAAAAAACCAATGACATGAATGGAGGGCATAATGCCTGACAATAAAAAACAAGGGCATTCAAACAAGGCAATGACCTTTTTTGTCTGTTTCCTCGCTGCACTGGCTGGTTTACTTTTTGGTCTGGATATTGGGGTGATTGCCGGGGCGCTGCCCTTTATCACGGAAGATTTCCAGATTAGCTCCCACACCCAGGAGTGGGTCGTTAGCTCCATGATGTTTGGTGCGGCCGTCGGTGCCGTTGGCAGCGGCTGGCTATCCTGGCGTCTTGGGCGTAAAAAGAGCCTGATGATCGGTGCCATTCTGTTTGTTGCAGGGTCGCTGTGTTCAGCCGCTGCGCCGAATGTTGAAGTGCTGATCCTCTCCCGCGTGTTGCTCGGCCTGGCGGTAGGTATCGCCTCTTACACGGCACCGCTGTATTTGTCGGAAATTGCGCCGGAAAAAATTCGCGGCAGCATGATCTCCATGTATCAGCTAATGATAACCATCGGTATCCTCGGCGCTTATCTTTCCGATACTGCGTTTAGCTATAGCGGCGCATGGCGCTGGATGCTGGGTATCATTATTATCCCTGCCATTCTGCTGTTGATTGGTGTGTTCTTTTTGCCGGACAGCCCGCGCTGGTTCGCGGCAAAACGTCGCTTCCACGATGCTGAACGGGTACTTTTGCGCCTGCGCGATACCAGCGCGGAAGCGAAAAACGAGCTGGAAGAGATCCGTGAAAGCCTGAAAGTCAAACAGACCGGCTGGGCGCTGTTTAAAGAGAACAGCAACTTTCGTCGCGCGGTTTTCCTCGGCATATTGTTGCAGGTGATGCAGCAGTTTACCGGGATGAACGTCATCATGTATTACGCGCCGAAAATCTTCGAACTGGCGGGTTACACCAACACCACAGAGCAAATGTGGGGCACCGTGATTGTCGGTCTGACCAACGTGCTGGCAACCTTTATTGCGATAGGGCTGGTTGACCGTTGGGGCCGTAAACCGACGCTGGTGCTGGGCTTTATGGTGATGGCTGCCGGTATGGGCGTTCTGGGTACCATGATGCACCTGGGTATTCACTCTGCCAGCGCGCAGTACTTCGCCGTCGCTATGCTGCTGATGTTTATCATTGGCTTCGCCATGAGCGCCGGTCCGCTGATTTGGGTACTGTGCTCTGAAATCCAGCCGCTGAAAGGGCGTGATTTCGGCATCACCTGTTCCACGGCAACCAACTGGATTGCGAACATGGTGGTCGGTGCTACCTTCCTGACGATGCTCAATACGCTCGGTAACGCCAACACCTTCTGGGTCTATGGCGGTCTGAACGTGCTGTTTATCGTCCTGACGCTGTGGCTGGTGCCGGAAACTAAACACGTTTCGCTGGAGCATATTGAGCGTAATCTGATGCGTGGCCGTCCGCTGCGTGAAATTGGTTCCCATAACTAATCACTCAGGCTTCCTCTGCGGAGGAAGCCTTCCCTCTTGCACTCCCGCCTCGTCCCACCTATTCTCTGCCATTATGAAAACGCCCCGTCTTCCTATCGCTCTTCAGCAAGCGGTGATGCGCTGCCTGCGGGAAAAACTCGCTCTTGCAAACCAAAAGCTGAACCGGAATTACCCGGAACCTAAACTCGTTTATCAACAGCGCGGTACGGCGGCAGGCACGGCATGGCTTGCCGATTACGAAATTCGCCTCAATCCTGTCTTGTTAATGGAAAATCAGCAGGCGTTTATTGCAGAAGTCGTGCCGCATGAGTTAGCGCATCTGCTGGTGTGGAAGCACTTTGGCCGCGTGGCTCCGCACGGCAAAGAGTGGAAATGGATGATGGAAAGCGTGCTTGGTGTACCGGCCCGGCGCACCCATCAGTTCGAACTGGAATCCGTACGGCGCAATACTTTCCCATACCGCTGTAAATGCCAGCAGCATCAGTTAACCGTGCGCAGACACAACCGTGTCGTACGTGGCGAGGCAGTCTATCGCTGTGTTCACTGCGGTGAACCGCTTATTGCTGAGACGCCTAATTGAATCCATTAAGAAATTTTACAATCTAACTGATTGCATCAGGCAATTCCTTCCGCTACGTTGCGGGCTCGTTTTGACAGGGAGCTCGCCATGTTTCGTCTTTTCTCATTACTTTTTACGCTTTTCGCTCTACCTGCCGTGGCGGCAGACGGTATCAACAGCTTCGCGCAGGCGAAAACCGCCGCCGTTAAGGTGCATGCCGACGCGCCGGGGGATTTCTACTGCGGGTGTAAAATCACCTGGCAGGGCAAAAAAGGGATCACTGACCTCGCCTCCTGCGGCTATCAGGTGCGCAAAAACGCCAACCGCGCCGAACGTATTGAGTGGGAGCATGTTGTTCCCGCCTGGCAATTTGGCCACCTGCGCCAGTGCTGGCAGGATGGCGGGCGAAAAAACTGCGCCAAAGATCCGGTCTATCGCAAAATCGAAAGCGATATGCACAACCTGCAACCGGCGGTCGGTGAGGTCAACGGCGATCGCGGCAACTTTATGTATAGCCAGTGGAACGGTGGCGAAGGCCAGTATGGTCAGTGCGGCATGAAAGTGGATTTTAAAGCGAAACTCGCCGAGCCGCCTGCCCGTGCGCGCGGCGCGATTGCCCGCATCTATTTTTATATGCGCGACAAATACCAGCTCAATCTCTCGCGCCAGCAAACACAACTCTTTACCGCGTGGGACAAGCTTTACCCGGTCAGTGACTGGGAGTGCACCCGCGATGCGCGGATAGCTAAAATTCAGGGCAACCATAACCCTTATGTGCAGCGCGCTTGCATGGCGCGAAAGAGCTAACCTACACTAGCGACAACTGTTTATTGACGGGTGCTTCCTCTGTGCTTATCTCTTTATACGAAGAGCCGGGGAAGCGCCGCTCCACGCACGGAATAAAAAACTATGCGCGTTCCTCGCATTTACCACCCTGAACCTATTCAGCCAGGCCATGAAATCGCCCTTAGTGATGAGGCGGCAAACCATGTTGGCCGCGTATTGCGTATGAGTCCGGGCCAGGCTATTCAACTGTTTGATGGTTCCAACCAGGTTTTTGACGCTGAAATTGTGCGTGCGGATAAGAAAAACGTACAGGTTTTCGTCAGCCGTGGCGAAACAGACGATCGTGAATCGCCGCTGCATATTCACTTAGGCCAGGTGATGTCGCGGGGCGAAAAAATGGAATTTACTATCCAGAAATCGATAGAACTGGGGGTAAGCCTCATTACGCCACTTTTTTCTGAGCGTTGCGGCGTTAAACTGGACGCAGAACGCCTGAACAAAAAGCTTCAGCAGTGGCAGAAAATTGCTATCGCTGCCTGCGAACAGTGTGGCCGTAACCGTATCCCGGAAATACGCCCGGCGATGGATTTAGAAGCCTGGTGTGCCGAAGAAGAGGCAGGGATTAAGCTTAATTTACACCCGCGAGCCAGCCAAAGCATCAATACGCTGGCGCTGCCGGTTGAGCGCATACGCTTGCTGATCGGCCCGGAAGGCGGTTTATCCGCCGATGAGATAGCCATGACCGCACGCTATCAGTTCACGGACATTTTGTTAGGGCCACGAGTTTTACGCACTGAAACAACGGCGCTTACCGCCATCACCGCGCTTCAGGTTCGCTTTGGCGACCTGGGTTGAAAGGAGAAGCAGAATGATTAAGCTCGGCATCGTGATGGACCCCATCGCGGACATTAACATCAAAAAAGACACCAGCTTCGCCATGCTGCTGGAGGCACAGCGCCGCGGCTACGAGCTGCACTATATGGAAATGGCGGATCTCTATTTAATTAACGGTGAAGCCCGTGCCCACACCCGTAAACTCTCCGTCGAGCAAAATTACGACCACTGGTACACCTTCGGTAGCGAGCAGGATATCGCGCTAAGCGAACTGGATACGGTGCTGATGCGTAAAGATCCGCCGTTTGATACCGAGTATATCTACGCTACCTATATCCTTGAGCGCGCAGAAGAAAAAGGCACGCTTATCGTCAACAAACCGCAGAGCCTGCGTGACTGTAATGAAAAGCTGTTCACCGCCTGGTTCCCGGACCTGACGCCGGAGACGCTGGTGACGCGTAATAAAGCGCAGCTCAAGGCGTTTCGCGAAAAACACGGCGACATTATCCTTAAGCCGCTGGATGGCATGGGCGGCGCGTCCATTTTCCGTGTTAAAGAGGGCGATCCAAACATGGGGGTGATTACTGAAACCCTGACCATGCTGGGTACGCGTTACTGTATGGCGCAAAACTACCTGCCAGCAATTAAAGATGGCGACAAGCGCGTACTGGTGGTGGATGGCGAGCCGGTTCCGTATTGTCTGGCGCGTATCCCACAGGGCGGCGAAACGCGCGGCAACCTGGCCGCCGGAGGGCGCGGCGAAGCGCGCCCGCTGAGCGAAAGCGACTGGGAAATCGCCCGTAAAGTTGCGCCGGTGCTGAAAGCCAAAGGATTGATTTTTGTCGGCCTTGATATCATTGGCGACCGTTTGACTGAAATTAACGTCACCAGCCCAACCTGCGTGCGCGAGATCGAAGCAGCATTCCCGGTCTCGATTACCGGCATGCTGATGGATGCTATCGAAAAACGCCTGGAAAAATAACCCAGGCCGCGTAAATGCGGGAAGGACCCCGCATTCTGTCAGGATTGGCTAGTGACAGTATTCTGCTTTGACCCCATACTAGACTGTCGCTTTTGAACCAGGAAACAGAACCTCTGACAATGAATTTACAGCATCACTTTCTTATTGCCATGCCTGCTCTTCAGGATCCCCTCTTTCGGCGCTCCGTGGTTTATATTTGCGAGTATAACGATGAGGGCGCGATGGGCCTGATCATCAACAAGCCTCTGGAAAACCTGAAAGTTGACAGCGTGCTGGAAAAGCTAAAAATCGAGCCTGAGGAACGGGACCCGGCGATTCGTCTGGATAAACCCGTGCTGCTCGGCGGCCCGCTGGCGGAGGATCGTGGTTTTATCCTGCATACGCCTCCTGCGGCATTCTCCTCCAGCATTCGCGTTTCTGACAACACGGTTATCACCACCTCGCGTGATGTGCTGGAAACCCTCGGCACCGCCTCTCAACCCGGCGAAGTGCTGGTCGCGCTGGGTTATGCATCCTGGGAGAAGGGGCAGCTGGAGCAGGAGATCCTGGATAACGCCTGGCTGACCGCTCCGGCGGATCTCAATATTCTGTTCAAAACCCCTATCGCCGATCGCTGGCGTGAAGCGGCAAAGCTTATCGGTATTGATATTTTGACAATGCCCGGCGTGGCGGGGCATGCATGATGAGCGGAACATTGCTGGCTTTTGATTTCGGCACGAAAAGCATTGGCGTGGCTATCGGGCAGCGCGTGACCGCGACCGCCCGCCCTCTTGCCGCGCTAAAAGCGCAGGACGGCACACCGGACTGGAACGCAATCGCGAAGCTTTTAAAAGAGTGGCAGCCGGAAGCGGTGATTGTTGGCTTACCGCTCAATATGGACGGGACAGAGCAGCCATTAACCGCCCGCGCCCGTAACTTTGCCAACAAAATACATGGCCGGTTCGGCGTGCAGGTGAAGCTGCACGATGAGCGCCTGAGTACCGTGGAAGCCCGCGCCGGGCTATTTGAGCGCGGCGGTTTCCGTGCGCTTAATAAAGGCAGCGTAGATTCTGCCTCGGCGGTCATTATCCTCGAAAGCTTCTTCGAACAATCCTTCTGAATCCTGCCTGATGATTATTCTGGCCTTGCCGCGCCGGTGCGCGGCTTTCCATCGATCGCCTTCACAGTTTCCCGCTGTGCATTTTGCATTTCCTTGAGTGTTTCTATAAAAGAAACATAATTAAAGCATCACGGTTTTTCCGTCAGGCGTTTGACCAGGCAGTGAAGCTCTTCGAGTCGCGTTTTAATCACCGCGTCGCTCACCTGCCACATTCCGGCAAAGGCCAGAGCGGCAGAGTGAGCGCCAAGCGGCTGCGCCATCGACACTTCACCATCGTCATGGTGCCAGACCACGTGGCCGAGCTCGCGCTGCTGGGCAACATGTGGCCCAAGCTGTTGCCACTGCTCATCGGTAAAACGTTTTTGCAGCGCCTCATCGGTTTCAGCCGCCAACAGCGACATACCGATAACGGACTGCCAGGCGGGAAGCATATGAAAGCCAGCCAGCGCCTGGCTGACCTGGCTGCCGGGTTTGGAGTGATAGATATAGATAACCTGATCCTCCCACAGCACGGCCATGGCTACCACGATATCTTTTGGCGCGTAGCGCTCAAGCAGCGGTAATGCCTGGGAGAAGAGCGCGGAGCCTCGAATCGCCTGGGCCGCCAGCGCGTGAATGCCAGGCCCCGGCAGGTAACGACGCTGAGCATCCTGCTGGGTCAGCCCGATAGAGGCCATGGTCATCAGTAATCGGTTGACGCGCGTGGTGTTGATACCCATAAGGCGTGACAGTTCGCGACAGCCAATCGCGCGACCACTGGAGACCAGATATTGCAGGCAACGAATGCCATCAATCAGGCTTTGGTTTGGTTGTGAAGACATTGCAAGTTCGCTTCTCAGGTTACGCGAAAAATTCAATTTTACCGCCAGTAAAGAAGGAAACAAGGTTATGAAAATCTTTCCGCAAACCGATGCCAGAACTTTCCCGACACAGCATTTGCATGCCGACCTTGCCGTAGCGGGCGGCGGACTGGCGGGGCTGTGTGCATCGCTGGCGGCAGCGCGTGAAGGTTTGCAGGTCGTACTGATTCAGGACCGCCCGGTGCTCGGCGGCAACGCCTCCAGCGAAGTACGCTTGTGGGCCAACGGCGCGACCTCACATATGGGCAATAACAACCGCTGGGCACGCGAGGGCGGCATCATGGGTGAAATCATGGAAGAGAACCTCTGGCGTAATAAAGAGGGCAACCCGGTGATGTTCGACCTGGTTTTGTTAGATCTTGCCAAAAGCCAGCCGGGGCTGACGCTACTGCTCAATACCGCCGTCTATGAGGTGGAAAAAGAGCAGCAATCTATTACCCGGCTACAGGCGTTTAACCCTATCAACGAAACCTTCTACAGCGTGACGGCAGAACAATTTTGCGATGCCACCGGCGATGGCGTGCTCGGTTATCTTGCCGGGGCAGAATACCGCGAAGGCGCGGAGGACGCCGAAGAGCTGGGTGAGAAGATGGCTCCTGGCGATAATTTTGGCCACAAGCTTGGCCATTCAATTTATTTTTATACCCGGCAAACCAACGGGCCGGTGAATTTTGTTCCCCCCTCTTTCGCCCTGAAAGATATCACCGCTATTCCTCGCTATAAACGCCTGACTTCGACCTTAAACGGCTGCGATTTATGGTGGCTGGAATGGGGCGGACGCCTTGATACGGTGCATGAAAGCGAGGAGATAAAGTGGGAGCTGTGGAAAATCGTCTGGGGCGTCTGGGATCATATTAAAAACTCAGGTGAATTCCCCGAAGCGGCAAATATGACGATTGAATGGGTCGGCGCGATCCCCGGCAAGCGGGAGAGCCGACGTTTTATTGGCGACCACTTGCTGTGCCAGCAGGATATCATCGAGCAGCGCGATCACTACGATGCGGTGGCTTATGGCGGCTGGTCGATTGATTTACACCCGGCGGACGGCGTTTACAGCACGCATGACGGCTGCCGCCAGTTTCACAGCAAAGGCACTTACACCATCCCTTTTCGCAGCCTTTATAGCCGCTCGCTGGATAATTTATTTCTGACCGGGCGCTTGATCTCCGCTTCGCATGTTGCTTTCGGCAGCGCCCGCGTTATGTGTACCTGCGGCCTGCTCGGCGAAGTCGTGGGCCGCGCCGCGTCCCTGAGTAAAGCGCAAAACCTTACCCCGCGCCAGCTGGCGCAACGCGAACATGTCGATGCGCTGCAACAAGGGCTACAGGCCAACGGCTGTTATATCCCGCGCCANCCAGTGGCTGCGCGACCCGGCGGCCGGGGCGCAGGTCAGTGCCAGCAGCGAGTTTCAGCTAACGGAGCTTGCGCCAAACGGTCAGTGGCAAGCGCTTAACGAAAGAATGGCGCTGTTGTTGCCAGTGCAGGCGGGCGCCCAACTGCCGCCCATCACCGTGCGCCTGCGCGCTCACACCGCGACGCTTCTGACCGTTTCACTCCAGGGCAGCGCCCGCTCCGGTAACTTCACACCCGATTACCAGTACGACGAGTGCCATCTGGCGCTTTCGGGCGAAGCGGAGCACACCTTCTCTTTCCGCTGGCAGAGCGAGCGCGATCAGTATGTTTTTGTGGTGTTCGATGCGCAGGACGGCGTAGATATTGCGCTAACGGACACCCATCTGCCGGGCATTATGACCGTCTTTAATAGCCTTAACGCGCGAGTTGCCAAACATACGCGCCAGATAGCCGATGCTGACTACGGCGTAGATGAGTTTGATTTCTGGCTGCCCCGCCGCCGCCCTCACCAGGTGATGCCCGCCCTGCGTTTTAGCGAACCGTTAAGCTGCTTCAGCGCGCAAAATGTCCTCAATGGCCGCCTGCGCCCGGAGCAACTCACCAATGCCTGGGTGCCAGCGGCTGACGACCGCGCCGCTGAAATCACCTGGCGCTGGGCCGCGCCTCAGACGCTGAATCAGCTTACGCTGGTGCAGGATAACGACTTTGATAATGCCATGGAGTCGGTGCAAATGGGCCATTACCATGCCGTCACCCCGCACTGCATTACCCACTATCGCCTGTGGGCTGACGACAGGCTGCTGGCAGAGGTACGCGATAACCACCACTCCGTGTGCCAGCACCGCTTCGACCAGCCTGTCGTCGCGCTCAGCATCAGGCTGGAGATCCTCGCAACGGCAGGCGCGTTACCGGCGGTCTACTCGCTGAATGTCAGCTAAAGCCAGCCCTGAAGCACGCGCTGCTGGCGGCTTTGCGTAAAGGTCTGCATCCCCGCCTGCTGCCCGGTCTGTATCACGCCGGGCAACTGGTGCGTTTTCCCTTCGCGGATAAGGTTTGCCGCCGCTGGCGTATTGATTAAAAGCTCAAACAGCGCCACGCGCCCGCCGTGCCTGTCTACCTGCAGTTTTTGCGCCAGCACCGCTTGCAGGCTCCCGGCCAGCTGGCTGCGAACCGGGTCTTTCTCCTGGGCGGGGAAGCTATCTACCAGACGCTCAATTGCCTGCGCCGCGCCACGTGTGTGCAGCGTAGCCAGCACCAGATGCCCGGTCTCTGCCGCCGTCAGCGCCAGACGAATGGTTTCGCTATCGCGCAGCTCTCCCAGTAAAATAACATCCGGGTCTTCGCGCAGCGCCGCACGCAGCCCGGCAGCAAAGGAGGCGCAGTGCAGGCCAATCTCCCGCTGCTGTATCAGGCAGCGCTCGCTGGTGTGAACGAACTCGACGGGATCTTCCAGCGTCAGAATATGCCCGTCGAGCTGCTGGTTAAGCCAGGCAACCATCGCGGCAAGCGTGGTTGACTTACCGCTGCCGGTCGCGCCGGTCACCAGTATCAAGCCATGCTCTTTTTCCAGCAGCCCGCTAATGGCTGAAGGCGCGTCCAGCTCATTGAGCAGCGGGCAGCTTTGCGGTAGTAAACGCAGCGCCAGCGAAACGCCTCCGTGACGGGTAAATGCAGCGGCGCGTACCCGCCGCCCATGCTGTGTGGCGAGCGCAAAATCGACCTGCCCCTGTTCTCGCCACTGGCTTCGCTGCGCCTCGCTAAGCGAGGTATTAATCAGCGCAGAAATGTCAGGCTGTGTAAAAGGTGCGACTTCAAGCCGCCCCCGCTGCCGCCAGCGCGGTAAGCCATTGCTGCACAGGTGTAGATCAGAGACATTATGCTTTACACTAAGCTCCACTATTTCTTCTATATCCATATAGTCATCCTGGAATCATGAACGATATCGCACATAACCTGGCACAGGTCCGGGACAAAATCTCAGCCGCTGCAACACGCTGCGGCCGTGCTCCAGAAGAAGTTACCTTACTTGCAGTGAGCAAAACCAAACCTGCGAGCGACGTCGCAGAAGCTATTGCTGCCGGGCAACGTGCATTCGGTGAAAACTATGTTCAGGAAGGGGTGGATAAAATCCGCTATTTTCAGGAACAAGGGATCGAGGGTATACAATGGCACTTTATTGGGCCGTTGCAGTCCAACAAAAGCCGTCTGGTTGCGGAGCATTTTGACTGGTGCCACACCGTCGATCGTTTACGTATTGCCAGCCGGTTAAGCGAGCAGCGTCCTGCTACGCTTCCTGCGCTGAATGTGCTGATTCAAATCAATATCAGTGATGAGCAGAGCAAATCGGGCATTGCGCTAAGCGAGCTGGACACGCTGGCGCAGCAGGTGGTTGAGTTGCCAGGCATTTGTCTGCGCGGCTTGATGGCTATTCCGGCGCCGGAAGCCGACTACGACAGGCAGTTTGCCGTCGCACGGCAAATGGCTGTAGCATTTGAGGCATTAAAAGCGCGCTATCCGGGTGTGGATACGCTGTCGTTAGGTATGACGGATGATATGGCCGCGGCTATTGCAGCTGGCAGCACGATGGTGCGCATTGGGACGGCCATTTTTGGTGCGCGTAATTATATAAAAAATTAAGGAAAACTGAGGAACGCCATGAAGACGTTGACTTTCCTGCTCTCTACAGTCATTGAACTTTATACAATGGTTTTACTGTTGCGCGTCTGGATGCAGTGGGCACGCTGTGATTTTTACAATCCTTTTTCGCAATTTGTGGTAAAAGCAACGCAGCCTGTTGTTGGCCCACTGCGTCGTGTGCTGCCGTCGCTTGGGCCGATTGATAGCTCATCGTTACTGGTCGCGTTTATTCTTTGCATTATCAAAGCGATAGTGCTGTTTATGGTGGTTACGTTCCAGCCGATTATCTGGGTCTCTGCCCTGCTTATCTTGCTGAAAACTATCGGCCTGATGATTTTCTGGGTCCTGTTGGTGATGGCGGTGATGAGCTGGGTCAGCCAGGGCCGCAGTCCGGTGGAATATGTTTTGATGCAGCTGACTGAGCCGCTGCTGCGCCCGATTCGCAATCTGCTGCCGTCGATGGGCGGTATCGATTTTTCGCCGATGATTCTGGTGCTGCTGCTGTATGTCATCAATATGGGGATTGCTGAACTGCTGCAATCGACCGGTAATATGCTACTGCCGGGGCTGTGGATGGCACTATGAGTGCCATTGCTCTGTGTGAGGACGGGCTGGTGCTGCGGCTCTATATCCAGCCCAAAGCCAGCCGGGATAGCATTATCGGGCTGCATGGCGACGAGCTAAAAGTCGCCATCACCGCCCCGCCAGTGGATGGCCAGGCCAATGCGCACCTGGTTAAATTTCTCGCAAAACAGTTCCGCGTGGCAAAAAGCCAGGTCACAATTGAAAAAGGCGAGCTGGGCCGCCATAAACAAGTAAAAATCTCTCATCCGCAACAGATCCCGACAGAAGTCGCGGCGTTGATAAAATAGGTCTGCTATGCAAAAAGTTGTCCTCGCCACCGGTAATGCCGGTAAAGTGCGCGAGCTTGCCTCGCTATTAAATGATTTTGGCCTCGATGTGATCGCGCAAACCGAGCTGGGTGTCGACTCTGTGGAAGAAACAGGGCTGACGTTTATTGAAAACGCTATTCTTAAAGCGCGCCATGCGGCGAAGATAACCGGCCTGCCAGCGATTGCCGACGACTCCGGCCTGGCTGTCGATGCGCTTGGCGGCGCGCCGGGGATTTACTCTGCGCGTTATGCAGGTGTTGATGCCAGCGACAGGCAGAATCTCGACAAGCTGCTTGAGGCACTAAAAGATGTTCCGGATAGCGAGCGCCAGGCCCAGTTCCATTGTGTACTGGTTTACCTGCGCCATGCAGAAGACCCCACGCCGCTGGTCTGCCACGGTAGCTGGCCGGGCGTGATTGCACGTGAACCTGCAGGGGATGGCGGCTTTGGTTACGACCCTGTTTTTTTCGTCCCATCAGAGGGGAAAACAGCAGCCGAACTCACCCGCGATGAGAAGAGTGCTATCTCCCACCGTGGGCAAGCGTTGAAACTGTTACTGGAAGCGTTGCGTAATGGCTAACTTGCCGCCGTTGAGCCTCTATATTCACATCCCGTGGTGTGTGCAAAAGTGCCCCTATTGCGATTTCAATTCCCATGCGTTGAAAGGGGAAGTGCCGCATGACGACTATGTGCAGCATCTGCTAAGCGATCTGGATGCCGATGTGGCTTTGGCGCAAGGGCGTGAAGTAAAAACTATTTTTATTGGCGGCGGTACGCCGAGCCTGCTTTCTGGCCCGGCGATGCAAACGCTGCTGGATGGCGTGCGCGCACGGCTCCCGCTGGCAAGCGATGCTGAAATCACCATGGAAGCGAATCCCGGCACCGTTGAAGCCGATCGTTTCGTCGACTATCAGCGCGCCGGAGTGAACCGCATCTCCATCGGCGTACAGAGCTTTAGTGAAAGCAAACTTCAGCGGCTTGGGCGCATTCATGGCCCGGAGGAAGCAAAACGCGCCGCACGGCTGGCAAGTGGCCTTGGGCTGCGCAGTTTTAACCTGGATTTAATGCATGGCCTGCCGAATCAATCACTGGAAGAGGCGCTGGACGACCTGCGCCAGGCTATCGCGCTGAACCCGCCGCATTTGTCTTGGTACCAGCTGACTATCGAACCCAATACGCTGTTTGGCTCGCGCCCGCCGGTGCTGCCGGATGATGATGCGTTGTGGGATATTTTCGAGCAGGGGCACCAACTCCTGACGGCGGCGGGTTATGAGCAATATGAAACCTCGGCATACGCCAAACCCGGTTATCAGTGCCAGCATAACCTCAACTACTGGCGCTTTGGCGACTACCTGGGCATTGGTTGCGGCGCACATGGCAAGGTGACGTTCGCGGATGGACGTATTATGCGGACGGCGAAAACCCGCCACCCGCGTGGATATATGCAGGGTCATTATCTTGATAAGCAGCATGATGTTGAAGCGCAGGATAAGCCGTTCGAATTCTTTATGAATCGCTTTCGCTTGCTGGAACCGGCACCACGGGCTGAATTTACCCGTTATACCGGGCTGGATGAACGTATAATTCGCCCGCAGATTGAGCAGGCGCTGGCGCTGAATTATCTCACGGAATGTGATGAGTTCTGGCAGATAACCGGGCACGGTAAACTTTTTCTCAACTCGCTGCTTGAACTGTTTTTGACGGAGTAAAATTCGCCCCTCTTCCAACCGGGAAGAGGGAGCAAAAGAGCGATTACATCATTTTCCGCTGCTGTATGGCATGGCGTATTAATACCGCAGCACAAGCGAAAAGCCCCCCTAACAGCGCAGCCAGAAAGAGGATCAGTACCTTGCCCGGGCCATCGCTTTGTGTTGGTAATGACGGAGAGAGCTGGTATTTAAAAGGCGTAAATTTAACGTCGGCGATATTCCATTTTTCCAGCTCGGCTAATTGATGTTCACGGCTAAGGAAATCCGCATTCAGGCGCGTCACATCCGCAATGGATTTTTCAATCTTCAGTTTTTCAGCAATCCCGTCCGCCCCTAAGGTAATTGAGTAATCCGGATCGTCCTGCAGCGCCTGGCCATTACTATAAATCGGACGTTTGATACCTGCGGCATTCGCCACTTCCAGAGAATAATTCAACCGCTGAATTGTTGCTTCATGCCGGGTTTTCATTCGCTCTCGCTCAATGGCCAAAAAGCCTTTTTCGTAGGCTTTTTTAAGTTCGACCTCGTTACGCAAGGTATCCAGAGTTTCATTCACCACTAACATAGAAACATAGTTGATATAACTGTTTAATATCTCCTGTGCTTCTTCGCCGGTAGGCGCAGTAAAGCTCAGCGTCCATGATTTATAAGGCGATTCCGCCGCATTTTTCGCACTGGAATTATTTACGGCTTTCATCTGCATAGAAAGCAAAACAATGCCGCGACGCAACGCTTCAGGCTCAACATTTGTCGCCAGAAGTTTGCCTGTAACCAACGGGGAATTTTGCAAAAATGCTTCCTGTAGCGACCGGGAATTGAACTTTTTCAGGAACAGATTGAAAACATCATCCCGGGTAAAGGCGGTTTTTACATCCAGAACATTGAGAAGAGTAATGGTCTTTTGCAGATCGACCCACTGAATTTTCTCAGCAGGAGTTATTTCTGCCCGGCTGGTCCATTTTGGGGGTAACAAAACTGCAATAAAATAACCGACGACTGCGAATATCAATACTGTTGATATAATTATTTTTTTACCGAGCCATAAGACGCTAATTAAGTTAAAAATATCAATTTCGTCTGACTGCCGGTTGTATATATCATATAAATTGGAATCATTCTTTGGCTGTATGTGTAGAGTTGACATAAAGGTATTCAGCTAAGTATCACGTCCATTATGAGTCCCCAGATAGTAGCAATAAGTGTAATTTTAACGCAAATTCAGGTTATAACTTCCATGTGCAATAAATGCTTTTTATATAAATCGACCATTTGTTACAACACAAAAATACAACATATGTAAATTATAACTTAAAATAAATTACCGGAAGAAAATAAACAGCGCAGAGAAATTTCTGACGTGATTCAGAAGCCTTCTTGTTAATAAATAAAAGAAGGCTTTTTATATAATTATTTAAGGTTGCCGGTTAGCGCTTTACGGCTCTCTTCCAGAGAAATGACCCGCGTGCAGACATCTTTCCCAAACTGTTTGAAATCCGCTTCCTGGTTTTTCCATTCGTTCTGAATAGCAGTTTGTAAACCACCGAGACCACCCAGCACGCCCTGGAGCGTATTGCTGCCGCCTTTCAGCATGGCTTTGGCCCCCATCTCATTAATACTGTCCTGCAAAATGCCGCCCATCGCCTGGTTGACCAGCTGCTGACCATCGGCACGTACCTGATCGATAGCTTTATAGTGAAAGGTCAGTCCATCGCTGCGATGCTCGATGATACGATTCATCTGCTCTTTCAGCTGCGCATCAAGCTTGGTCAGACGGCTGCGCATTTTGCTGCTCTCGCCCATCTCCTGAACGATGATTTTATCCAGCGCGATACGCCCTTTTTCCACGCGATTACGCGCGCCTTCATCAATCCACGGCAGGGTACTGCGTAACTCAGCCTGGTAGTCTTTAGCTTGCTCACGCTGAGCCGCGCTCAGTGCGGGTTGTTTACCGTTGTACATCACGTTGCCATCGGTGGTGATAACCAGATTGCCGTTCTCACCTTTAACCTGCACAGTCTGTGGGTTAATGACGACATCATCGCGCGGCGTGACGCTACATTGGTAGTCGGCCTGCGCCGCAAATGCCGTAAGCGTAAGGGCTGCCGCCAGCAGCGTTTTGCGCATCATATAAGCTCCTGTAGAGACAAAACGGGCCAGCAAATGCTGACCCGGTATGCTTTATTAGTCCCACCAAACATCGAAAAGTTCGCTGACGCGTACATCTTCCAGTTTGCGCGCTTCAAGCCATTTGCGCACAAGGGCCTGATGTTCTTCAGTGCATTTGCCGATTTCTTGCAGGCAAATCAGCCCGTCCCAGGCCAGATAGCCACCGCCATCAAAGGCCAGTTTGTTCGGCTCAACGACTTCCTGGATAAAATCATCCACGGTTTTATCAATCTGCTCTTCGCTGGTACCTTCAGGAAAACGCCAGGCGACGGAGAAACCCAGCTCCTGGAATTCGTCGATATGCATTTTCTTACGCAAGCGACGGCTGCGGTTTGTTGCCATTATTTCACCCTCTCGAACATTAAGTCCCATACGCCGTGGCCAAGACGATGGCCACGCTGTTCAAATTTCGTAACCGGGCGCGAATCCGGGCGCGGCACGTAGTCATTGCTCTGCGACAGATTTTTATACCCGTCGATAGAAGACATCACTTCCAGCATATGTTGCGCATAGGCTTCCCAGTCGGTCGCCATATGAAACACTCCGCCGAGTTTCAGCTTACTTTTTACCAGCTCAGCAAAAGGTACCTGAACAATACGACGCTTATTATGACGCGCTTTATGCCACGGGTCAGGGAAAAAGAGCTGTACCATGTTTAGCGAGCTTTCCGGGATCATGGTGTGCAGCACTTCGACCGCGTCATGGCACATCACCCGCAAGTTCTCTACCCCTTCTTCATGGGCAGAGGAGAGGCACGCGCCTACGCCTGGTGAGTGCACTTCGATACCGAGAAAGTTCTGCTCCGGACGGGTTTTCGCCATCTCCACCAGCGACGCGCCCATGCCAAAACCAATCTCCAGCGTCACCGGCCCGTCATTGCCAAACAGCGCGTTAAAATCCAGCGGCTGCTCGGTAAATTCAACGCCCATCACCGGCCAGTAATGTTCCAGTGCATGCTGTTGCCCTTTCGTCAGGCGGCCCTGGCGACGGACAAAGCTACGAATTCGGCGCAGTGGGCGACCGTTTTCATCAAATTCCGGTGAAATGACGTCGTTATTCATAAAGTGGTCTGCTCGTGAGAGTGTTCAGGAAACGGGCATTATCCAAAGTTCATCGCATGATGCAAGCACCGGAAAGTTCCGGTTTACAGCGTCGCACCGGTATGCTGCAATCTTGGCCCCTGATTACGTGATTCTGGTGACCATGCAAGCGTCTCAATTTTCAGCCCAGGTTCTGGACTGGTACGACAAATACGGGCGAAAAACACTGCCCTGGCAAATTGAAAAAACGCCTTACAAAGTATGGCTGTCAGAAGTGATGCTGCAACAAACGCAGGTCGCAACGGTTATTCCTTATTTTCAGCGCTTTATGGCGCGTTTTCCGACGGTCACAGATCTTGCCCAGGCGCCACTGGATGAAGTGCTGCACTTATGGACGGGCCTGGGTTACTACGCGCGCGCGCGTAATTTACACAAAGCCGCGCAGCAGGTTGCCACGCTGCACGGCGGGCGCTTTCCCGAAACGTTCGAGGAAGTCGCCGCGCTGCCCGGCGTTGGGCGCTCCACCGCCGGAGCTATCCTCTCGTTATCATTAGATAAACATTTTCCCATTCTTGATGGCAACGTAAAACGCGTGCTCGCGCGCTGTTACGCCGTCGGCGGCTGGCCGGGGAAAAAAGAGGTGGAAAAAAGGTTGTGGGATCTCAGTAGCATGGTGACGCCTGCGCACGGCGTGGCGCGTTTTAACCAGGCAATGATGGATCTGGGCGCAATCATCTGTACCCGCTCAAAGCCTAAGTGTGAGCTGTGCCCGTTGCAAAAGGGTTGCGAAGCGTATGCAACGAACAGCTGGGCGCTTTACCCTGGCAAAAAACCGAAGCAGACTTTGCCCGAGCGCACCGGTTATTTCCTGCTGATACAGCATGGCGGTGAGGTCTGGCTTGAGCAGCGCCCGCCGAGCGGTTTGTGGGGCGGTCTGTACTGTTTCCCGCAGTTTAGCGATGAGGCGGCTTTACGCGCCTGGCTGGCAGAGCGCAACATTAGCAGCGATAATCTCAGCCAACTTGTGGCGTTTCGTCATACCTTTAGCCATTTCCATCTGGATATTGTGCCTATGTGGCTTGGCGTGTCATCGTTCTCGTCTTGCATGGATGAAGGCTCAGGTCTTTGGTATAACTTAGCGCAGCCGCCGTCGGTCGGTCTGGCGGCTCCGGTGGAACGCCTGATACAGCAATTACGCGCCGAAGCGTTAGCGCTTCACGCGCAATAAAGAGGACTATTTATGAGCAGAACCATTTTTTGTACCTTCCTGCAACGTGACGCAGAAGGTCAGGACTTCCAGCTCTATCCGGGCGAACTGGGAAAACGTATTTATAACGAGATTTCCAAAGAGGCGTGGAAGCAGTGGCAGCAGAAGCAAACCATGCTGATTAATGAGAAAAAACTCAATATGATGAATGCAGAGCATCGCCAGTTGCTGGAGCAGGAAATGGTGAATTTCCTGTTTGAAGGCAAAGATGTGCATATCGAAGGCTATACGCCGCAAAATAAAGAGTGATCCGCGCACCCGGCGGCTCGCGCAGGCCGGGTGACAGCGAGACGAAAATCTAAGCCGGAGCAGTCAACCGGCGCATAGCGCGGCATCAACAACGCGCTGAAATAAACATAACTGCATCCCGGAATGATGAAAAAATTTTTAGCGCTAGCGATGATCGCGCCGTTGTTGATTTCTTGTTCCAGTTCGAAAAAATCAGGTGAAACGTTTAACGAAGCCTGGGTCAAGGACACCAACGGTTTTGATATTTTGATGGGCCAGTTCGCTCATAATATTGAGAATTTATGGGGGTTTAACGAAGTTCTGATCGCAGGGCCGAAGGACTACGTTAAATACACCGACCAGTACCAGACGCGAAGCCATATCAACTTCGATGAGGGTACTATCACTATTGAAACCATTTCCGGCACCGACCCGGCCGCACACCTGCGCCAGGCGATTATCAAAACCCTGCTGATGGGCGACGATCCTGGCTCTATCGACCTCTATTCCGACGTCGATGACATTCAAATTTCTAAAGAACCTTTCCTGTATGGTCAGGTGCTGGATAACACCGGCGAACCTATCCGCTGGGAGTGGCGCGCCGTGCGCTTCGCGGATTACCTGCTGCAAACGCGCCTTAAAAGCCGCAGCAACGGCCTGCACCGCATCTATAGCGTGACCATCAACCTGGTGCCGAACCACCTGGATAAACGTGCTCACAAATACTTCGGTATGGTGCGCCAGGCCTCGCGCAAATATGGCGTCGATGAGTCATTGATTCTGGCGATTATGCAGACCGAGTCCTCTTTTAACCCCTACGCGGTCAGCCGTTCCGATGCGCTGGGCCTGATGCAGGTGGTGCAGCACAGCGCCGGTAAAGATGTTTTCCGCGCCCAGGGCAAATCCGGCACGCCGGGGCGCAGTTATCTGTTTGATCCGCAAAGCAACATTGACACCGGGACTGCGTATCTGGCGATGCTAAACAATGTTTATCTGGCCGGTATCAGCAACCCAACCTCGCGGCGTTACGCCGTTATCACCGCGTACAATGGCGGCGCTGGCAGCGTGCTGCGCGTTTTCCATAGCGACAAGGTGCAGGCGGCCAATATCATCAACGCCATGACGCCAGGCGATGTCTACCAGGTACTCACCACCCGGCATCCATCGGCTGAATCCCGCCGCTATTTATACAAAGTTAATACGGCGCAAAAAATCTACCGCCGCAATTAACGCTCTTCTCTCGTGCATCTCACCGACAGAGATGCACGAATTCGCTGCTCAGAAAACGCCCAGTCAGCGTAAAAAAGATAAGCATTGCCTCTGACGCACGCAAACGGTTGCTAAAAAGTGTGATATAAATCACTTTATCATGATCACAATCAGATCATGTTTGCATTTTTATGTCGGTCGTAACAAACTCGCCGCGCCTTAGATGGTAGAATCCTGTCAAATAACAACAGTAATTGTGCCCATTTCAACATCTATCAGTCTCCTTTTGTGAGGAAATTAGCATGAATCTTAAGCTGCAGCTGAAAGTGCTCATCTTTCTGCAGTTCTGTCTGTGGGGAAGCTGGCTGACGACACTCGGCTCATATATGTTCGTCACCCTCAAATTTGACGGTGCATCCATTGGTGCGGTGTATAGCTCTCTCGGTATCGCTTCGCTGCTGATGCCGACCCTGCTTGGCATCATTGCCGACAAATGGCTGAGTGCGAAGTATCTCTACGCCCTTTGCCACCTGGTCGGCGCGGTCACGCTGTTTATCGCGGCGGGCGTAACCACACCGGGCGCGATGTTTGCCATTATCCTGCTCAACTCCCTGGCGTATATGCCAACGCTGAGCCTGGTAAACTCTATCTCCTATTTCCGCCTGAAATCAGCCGGGCATGATATCGTTACCGATTTCCCGCCAATCCGTATCTGGGGCACCATTGGCTTTATCCTGGCTATGTGGGCCGTGAGCTTCTCCGGTTTCGAGCTGAGCCATATGCAGCTCTATATCGGCGCCGCGCTGTCGCTGGCTCTGAGCCTGTTCTCGCTGACCCTGCCGTATATTCCGGTGGCAAAAAACAAAACGAAGCAAGGCTGGGCAGAAATGCTGGGGCTGAATGCGTTTTCGCTGTTTAAAAACAAACGCATGGCCATCTTTTTTATTTTCTCGATGCTACTGGGTGCCGAACTGCAAATTACCAACATGTTCGGCAACACCTTCCTGCACAGCTTCGATGCGAACCCGCTGTTTGCCGATAGCTTTATCGTTACCCACGCTTCGGTCATGATGTCGATTTCGCAGATTTCCGAAACCGCTTTCATCCTGGCTATTCCGTTCTTCCTTAGCCGTTACGGCATCAAGAACGTGATGCTTATCAGTATCTTCGCCTGGGTGTTGCGGTTCGGTCTGTTTGCTTACGGCGACCCGACGCCATTCGGCACCGTGCTGCTGGTACTGTCGATGATTGTGTACGGCTGCGCGTTCGACTTCTTCAACATCTCCGGTTCGGTGTTTGTTGAGAAAGAGGTCAACCCGGAAATCCGCGCCAGTGCGCAGGGTATGCTGCTGATGATGACCAACGGTTTTGGTTGCATCCTCGGCGGTATGGTGAGCGGCAAAGTGGTGGAGATTTACACCACCGCCGGGGTAACCGACTGGAAAACCGTCTGGTTAATTTTCGCTTCGTACTCACTGGTACTGGCTGCTGCCTTCGTAGTGCTGTTTAAATACAAACACGTTCGCGAACCGGCAACGGTAGAGCAGAAAGTTTGACCATCAGCCCGGCCACTGCGCCGGGCTTTTTTTAGGCGGGTAATTCCGCAAGAACCCACGAAACAGCCAGTAAGTCGGCGCTGCCGCCAGGGCTTAACTGCCGGGCGGTTAACACAGCGTCCATTTTGCGCAAGGCCGCTTTGTCCCACCCTGTCGCCAGCAATTTCCGCGCGTAGGATTGCACGAAGCGCAACCCGTGAATGCCACCGCGGGACACCAGGTTACTGTCCTGATTTACCGCCATCAGGCGCAGCAACGCATTATGCAGTTGCCGCTCGCCCTGCTCCTGGTGCCAGAAGGGCAACACCGCCTGGCGCACTGTCGCAAAACCCCGCTCCGCTTCACCACGAACACCAGTCAGCCCGAACAGGTGAAACTGTTTTTCACCCGCCGTGATGGGCTGCGTCTTCGCCGCCAGTTCCCGCTCAACCAACCCGCTGCAGATTTCACTGACCTGCTGGCAGAGCGCATCTGCCGTCACGACCCTGTTCTGCCCCTGTAAGCACCCGGCGGCAAAACTCAGCAAACCGAGGGAAAAAATCCCCCCTTTATGCGTATTCACCCCGCCGGTTGCGGTATACATCTCCTGCTCGCAAGCAATACCTTTTGTTCGCAGCAGGCGCAGCTGTTCGCTCGCCGGCCGCTGTGCATAACGTTTCCCCGCCAGTTCAAACAAGTAAAACCACGGCGTGATTGCCGCAATGCTTTTAATAAACAGGGCATAATCCATATCCCGGTGTGCGCCACTGTTGGCGCGATCGACCAGCCCCGCTTTCGGGGTAAGATCCAGCTCCAGGCGCAATGCCTGTACTGCCAGACCGGGAACATCCGTAACCAGAGGTTTAATCGCGAGCAAACCAGTCATCAATCAATTTCTCCACGCGTGCTACCACTTCTTCAACCGGATGGCGGCGCGAGCGCGCGCAGCCGTGAGCCGGTTCATCACATATCAGGCAGCGGCGGGTGCTGATATCCAGCGAGTGCCGCCCTATCTGCCCATCCCTGGGGCTAAAAACATCTACGTCCCATAGCCTGCCGAGTGGATGCGTCTGTTCCATTTCCACACAGCAGGCTTTAATTTCGACACCCGGATGCGCCACGCACCACAACGCTTCAGCGCCGGTTGGCAGCCACAACACCTGGCGGTCGAGCACCCGCCAGCGATGCCGCCACAGCAGCTGATCGCAGGCCTGGAGCGCTACCCCCATCGTGTTGCGATAACGGATGCTGTCTTTGATGGCACCAGGCGTCACCAGCGTCAGTGAAATCACCGGTTGTTGATAACGCCCAAGCCAGTCAGCCTGGCGCGCCGCGCGGTTTTCTTTTGCCGCCAGTAGCGCTTCAAGGCTGACACCCGCGTTCCGGCTATACGCCGTGGTCATTTCACGCCTCCTTTACCTGGCGAACCACGTCAATCACGCTGCCATCGCGATAGCGAATCACGCCGACGATACGATCGGTAAAGGCAATCGGTTTTGGCTCGCCCGTCAGAGAGACCGCGCGCTGGCGAAGCGTGTCGATAGCGACAACGTTCAACCCCGCCGCCTGCAAACGTTCGCGTATCTCCGGGCGCGCCGGGTTCACGGCGATACCATGATCGGTTACCAGCACATCGATACTTTCTCCTGGCGTCACGCGCGTCGTCACCCGTTTCACCACGGTCGGAATACGGCTACGCAACAGCGGCGCAACCACAATGGTCAGGTTCGCGGCCGCCGCAACATCGCAATGGCCGCCGGATGCGCCACGCATCACGCCATCCGACCCGGTAATCACGTTGATGTTAAAATCGACGTCTATCTCCAGCGCGCTGAGAATGACCACGTCCAGTTGATCGCAGCTGGCCGCTTTTCCGCCAGGGTTGGCGTACACGTTGGTGGAGATCTCCACATGGTTTGGATTACGCCGCAGCGAGGCCGCAGCAATGCTATCAAAGCACTGAGTATCGAGCAGTTTTTCGATAAGACCTTTCTCATGCAGATCCACCAGGCTACCGGTGATACCGCCCAGGGCAAAGCGTGCTTTGATGCCGTGGCGCGCCATTTTTTCTTCCATAAAACGCGTGGCCGCCGTTGCCGCCGCGCCGGAGCCGGTCTGCATGGAGAACCCCTCGCGGAAATAGCCGGAGTGTTCAATCACCTCCGCCGCATAACGGGCAATCATCAGCTCGCGCGGGTTACTGGTGACACGCGCCGCGCCGACGCTGATTTTGTCCGGATCGCCCACGCTCTCTACCTGCACAATCAGATCCACCTGATCCTGACCGAGACTGGCGGGCATATTCGGAAACGCCACCAGCTCTTCAGCCAGCAGCACCACTTTTTTGGCGAAGCAGGCATCCACCATCGCATAACCCAGCGAGCCGCAGGCAGATTTCCCCTGCGTGCCGTTGGCATTGCCGAACTCATCGCTGCACGGCACGCCGAGAAAGGCGACATCTATCGTCAACTCACCGTCCTGTAAAAGTTTCACCCGCCCGCCATGCGAGTGGATTTGTACCGGTTCTTGCATCAAGCCGTGAGAGATAGCATCCGCCAGCTTGCCGCGCATCCCGGAGGTATAAATGCGCGAAATCACTCCACTCTGAATGTGCGCAATCAGCGCATCATTGCAGGTCATCAGCGAACTGGAGGCGAGCGTCAGGTTTTTAAAACCAAGACGCGCAAGCGTGGCGACCACATGGTTAATCACACGATCGCCTTCGCGAAAAGCGTGGTGAAAAGAGATAGTCATACCATCTTGCAGGCCGCTGCGGGCGATGGCGTCCTCAAGCGACGCGCACAGCTTACGCGTATGTTTGGTGTCGATATTCGCCAGCCACGGCGTGGCGGCATAAGCGCCGTCGAAAGGTTTTAACGCACGCATTTGGGGGAAGTTAACGAGAAGCTCTGTTTGATTCATTGTTCTGTCCTTAATGATGCACGCCGGACGCAGCCGCACGTTCGAGCACCCTCTGCGCATGATTAATAATGGGGGCATCGATCATTTTGCCATTGAGCGAGACAACGCCCAGACCGTTGCGCTCCCCCTCTTCTGCCGCATCGATAACACGCCGGGCGTGTTCCACTTCCTGCTGCGTGGGCGCATAGGCGTTATGCAGCAAGTCGATTTGCCGGGGATTGATAAGCGACTTGCCGTTGAAACCCATCTTGCGAACCAGCTCGACTTCGCGCAGAAACCCGGCTTCGTCATTCACGTCTGACCACACCACGTCGAAAGCGTCGATACCAGCCGCGCGGGCGGCGTGCAGTACGGCGCAGCGGGCATAAAACAGCTCGGTACCGTCGCCACGCTCGGTTTGCATATCCATCACATAGTCAAAGGCTGCCAGCGCAATACCGATTAACCGCGGCGAGCTGCGGGCAATCGCCACCGCATTAATCACCCCGATGGCAGATTCAATCGCCGCCATAATCCGGGTGGAACCTGGCTCACGGCCGCACGCTTGTTCGATACGTTCCAGATGATGCTCCAGCGTGTAAATATCATCCGGAGTATCCGTTTTGGGTAAACGAATAACATCCACACCGGCGCGTACCGCCGCTTCCAGATCCAGCAATCCAAACGGCGTATTCAGCGGATTGATACGTACTACGGTTTCAATATCCTGATACATCGGGTGCTGTAAGGCATGAAACACCAGCAGGCGCGCCGTGTCTTTTTCCCGCAGCGCAACGGCATCTTCCAGATCGAACATGATTGAATCCGGGCGATAAATAAATGCAGTAGAGAGCATGGCCGCGTTTGCGCCCGGCAGAAACAGCATGCTACGACGAAGTTTTTTCACTGAAGTTTCTCCCAGTCGATGGCGCTGTTTTCGCTTGCCCGCAGCAGTGCGCTTTGCAGGCGGGCGCAGATCACGCAGTCCAGCGCACCTTTGTCTTCAATAATGATTAGCCCCTGCCGGACATCCATCGCGCGCAGCGTGGCATTGACCTGCGAGCGGATCTGGTCGCCAAATTGCTTCATCACTTCGCTGTGGATAATGACCTCCAGCTCACCGTCAGTGGGCGCGATTTTTACCATCAGGTCGCTGGACTCCAGAGTTCCCGCCAGCGCCTCCCTTACAATTTTCATAATGATTTTCCTGATTTTTAAACAGTTTCCGCGCTGTAATGCCCTTCCAGCCAGGCGAAAGTGCTGCCCGGCACGATGTCCCGAATCCGCGACATCTGCTGTGTTTGCAGTAAACGACGCACCTCCGATGCCGAGATAGCGTGGCCTGCGGCTTTAATACGCGGGATTTCGACCACCTCCACCGCTCCGTCGAGCAGACGATGCAGGGTCTGGTTGTACTGGCGCGTCACCGCACAAAACGGCTCGCTACCGATAAAGCGGTGCGTCACCCCCAGCGCCGGGGCGATATGGTCACGGAAAATAAGCGCGTCTATCTCGCTCCACGCCTGCTGCACTTTGCCCGTCTCTTTCAGGAAATAGGCCGGAAAAGTGGCGCGCGAAATGATGTACGGCGACCCTTCGTAGACCGTGACATTGGGCAGATGAGCGACGCCGGCCTGCACCATCTTCAGCCGGGAGGCGAAAGGAAAGAACGACGCGTCTTCACGCACAACAAACAGATGCAGCCAGTCGCAAGCGCGCGCGGCCTGCTCCACCAGGTAGCGATGCCCAAGCGTAAACGGGTTAGCGTTCATCACGATTGCGCCGATGCGCGCTCCGGACCGGCGGCTGGCCTGCAAGTGGCGGCAGTAGCGCTGAAGGCCCGACGGGGTGTTTTCCATCAGCACTGCGTTGCTCCCGCTCTGCGCAATCGGCCAGAAACCACTGCGCTGAAACCGCGCCGTATTGCATGGCCGGGTGCATAAAAACAGATGAAAATGCCCGCGCGCGAGCGCCAGATGTTCCACTTCGGCCAGTAACCGGGCGCTAAGGTTCTCTCCACGTAGTCGGGCATCTACCGCCACACATTTAATGACATTGGCAGCCAGGCCCGCGCAGCCCACCAGCGTCTCGCCGCGCCAGGCTTCGACAAATGTCGTGATATCGCTATCCATGCCCAGGCCGCTATCCGCGAGCAGCATGCGGATTGCCGCCTGCCGCTGTGGGTTTGTGCTGACTTCCGCCACGCGAAAATCGATGGTAGTGGGTGCTTGCATCATACGGCCTTAGTGCGCCGCCATCAGCGTATGAGCTGGCGCGTCTATAATCACATTGCTCAGATGACCGATGTTTTCGATTTCTACTTCGATGCGATCGCCTGCCTGCATAAACAGAGGCGGGTTGCGTTTTTTACCCACACCGCCCGGCGATCCGGTGATGATCACATCGCCTGGCGTCAGGCAGGTAAAGGTACTGATGTACTCGATCAGTTCCGAAACCTTATGGATCATGCTGGCGGTGGTATCTTCCTGCACCATGCGGCCATTAAGCCAGGTGCGGATCGCTAACTGATGCGGGTCAGGGATTTCATCTGCCGTGGTCATCCACGGACCGAATGCGCCGGTCTGCCGCCAGTTTTTCCCGGCGGTAAACCAGCTGTGCTGCCAGTCACGCGCGGAGCCGTCCATATAGCAGCTGTAGCCAGCCACGTGGCTGAGCGCGACCTCGCGCGCGATATTTTCTCCCCCTTTACCGATGATCACCGCCAGCTCGCCTTCGTAGTCGAACTCGCTGGAGTGGCGCGGTTTAAGCACTGGCGCGTTGTGGCCCGTTTGTGAATCCGCAAAGCGCACAAACAGCGTCGGCGCAGGATTGTGCTCCCCGAACTCTTTGCGTTTGTCGGCATAGTTCATCCCTACGCAGAGAATTTTCCCTGGGTTATCAATCACCGGCAGGAAATTGAGCGCCGCAAAGTCCATATCCGCCGTTTCGCCGCTGAACTGTTGTGCTTCGTGCAACGCATCCGCTGCGAGCAGCGCTTTCAGGTCGCCGTAGCGATCGCCCAGCCTACGCCGCAAATCAATCACACCATCCGCTTTTACAATGCCGTAGCTGCGGCACCCTTGATGAACAAAGCTTGCGAGTTTCATATCAGTTCCTGTAATTCATAAATCAAACGAGGAAGTTGCCGAGCACCAGCAGCGACACCGAGACGTTTATCGCGCCGCCGATGCGGGTCGCAATCTGAGCGAACGGCATCAGGCTCATACGGTTGCCCGCGGTCAGGATGGCCACGTCCCCGGTTCCGCCCTGCCCGCTCTGGCAGCAGGAAACGATGGCAACATCAATCGGGTGCATACCAATCTTTTTCCCGACGAAGAAACCCGTGGCAACCAGAGCAGAAACGGTGCTGACAATCACCAGCAAATTACTGAGCGTGAAGGCATTCATCAGTTCTTCCCACGGGGTAATAGCGACACCGACGGCGAAGAGGATGGGGTAGGTAACGGAGGTCTGGAAGAATTTGTACACCACTTGTGAGCCTTCCAGCAGACGCGGAGAGACACCGTGCACGAGTTTGATAAACACAGCCACAAACAGCATGCCGACCGGCGCGGGCAGGCCAATCAGTTTATGGCCGAGCATGCCAATCATATACAGCAGTACCGCCAGCAGCGCGCCTGCCGCGATGGTGGTCACATCGGTTTTGCCGGAGAAAGCGGGCGCGGCTGAAGCCTGCTCGTCACCGTTGCTGCGGTTGGGCATCAGCTGGCCTTCGCCGGTCAGGTGTGGATAGCGTTTGCCTAACTGGTTCAGGCTGCCGGAGATAACGATCGCCGTCAGGCCACCGAGCATCACCATCGGCAGCACGCGACCCAGCGCGACGCCCTGATCCATGTGCAACAAGGTGGCATAACCAATCGATAGCGGAATGGCCCCTTCGCCGACGCCGCCTGCCATGATCGGCAGAATAATAAAGAAGAAAATCTGAAACGGCTCCATACCGAGCGCCAGACCAACGCCCATGCCGACCAGCATCCCGACGATTTCGCCACACAGCATCGGGAAGAAAATGCGTAAAAAACCCTGTATCAGCGTGGTGCGGTTCATACTCATGATGCTGCCGACAATGATGCAGCAGATGTAGAGATAGAGGATGTTGGTGGATTTGTAGAATTTTGTGGTGGACTCAACGACCACATCCGGCAGCAGGCCATAGTAGACCAGCGCCGAGGGAATAAAGGTCGCGCAGATAGCCGCCGCCCCGAGTTTACCCACTAGCGGTAAACGCTTACCGAACTCGCCGCAGGCAAAGCCAAAGAAGGCCAGCGTCGCGACCATCACCACAATATCGCTGGGCAATTTTCCGCCCAGGCAATCGACTGCAATTAATGCTCCCGCTAATAAGAAAAGGGGTAGCGGAATAATCCCCACCTTCCATGTGTCCATAATGTGCCACCACTTATCCTTGAGTGATGTTTTTTGAATCTTCAGCGATTCAGAGGTAACAGAAAAAGAATCGTCAGTTGTGCTCATAATTAAGCCCCTTGGTTATTTTTCACATGCAGAGTAAAGGGCTAAACGGATGCGTTATGTGAGGCTCGGCATAATAAGAGGAGAGTTTTAATGGCACCTATGGTTTTTATGGTTTATTTTCACCAATGTGATTTAGCACTTATTTTCAGGTGTGGTTTTTATGGTTTCTATTAAATAGAAAAACAAGTTTTCAACATTTCCAGAAATTTTATTTTTCCTCAGCTATTCACGCTTTCAATGCGGCCTGTGCAAAGGATCACAAGTTTCCAGTAAATTGGTCACGTTAATGTAAAAAGATGATACATTGACAGTTTGTTGATTGCCGCGCGTACTATGATGAAAGTATCTTTTCAGATCAAACTTTTTATTTCTCTGGTGCTTTTCTTTTCTGGCTTATTTGTATTATTAGGCATCTATTATTACAAAGATGTTGGTCGCCAGCTATATCAGGAAATGAGCGCAAGAGCCAAAATACAGGCGGAAGAAATAGCGATTATTCCGAATTTACGCCTTGCGGTAGCGAAAAATGATATTACCCAGCTGACGCAATTTATGCGCGAAGTCGCTTTGCACAGCGATGCCAGCTTTATTGTTATAGGTGATAGTAAAGGCATTCATCTATTTCATTCCGTGCATGCGGACCAGGTCGGTAAAACGCTGGTCGGTGGGGATAATGCAGATGTTCTGCGGGGCAAAAGTACAACGACCATCCGCAAAGGAGGGCTTGGGATCTCACTGCGCAGTAAAGCGCCCATTTTTGATGACCATGGCCGCGTGATAGGCATTGTCTCGGTGGGCTATCTGACCAGCTATCTCGATACCATTACGCTTGGTAAAGTCATCAATATTTTTATCGCCGCCGTCTTTCTGCTCGCCGCCCTGTTTGTCTTTTCCTGGTTTTTTACCCGCAGCATTAAAAAACAGATTTTCTCTCTGGAGCCGCGCGAAATTGGCCTGCTGGTTCGCCAACAAAAAGCGATGATGGAATCCATTTACGAAGGGGTGATTGCGATTGATAGCAGCCTGCGCATCGAAGTGATTAACCAGGCCGCGCGTAAGCTGCTGGAGTTAAGCCTGCCTACGCGGGCACTGCGCGGGAAGCTTATCAGCGAGGTCATTGCGCCGACGCCTTTTTTCGCCCACCCGCTGATCCTCAAACAGGATACTCATGATGAGATTTGCCGCTTCAACCAGCTGACGGTCATTGCCAGCCGTGTGCGCATTATGCTGGAGGGCAAACTGCAAGGCTGGGTGATCACCTTTCGCGATCGTAACGAAATAGACAGTCTTAGCGCCCAGCTAAGCCAGGTCAAACGCTATGCCGATAACCTGCGTATTATGCGCCATGAGCAGCTCAACCGCATGGCAACCCTGTCCGGCTTACTGCATCTGGGGCGTTATGACGAAGCGGTGCATTACATTCAGGCACAATCGGAGCATGCCCAGGAGCTGCTGGATTTTATCTCCTCGCGTTTTCGTTCGCCGACGCTTTGCGGCTTGTTGCTGGGTAAAACGGCCCGCGCGCGGGAAAAAGGTGTCGATCTGGCGTTCGATCCGGCGTGCCGCATGGAAAACGCCTGTCGCCTGCTGGGCGAGCCGGAGCTGATTTCGATTATCGGTAATTTGCTGGATAACGCTATCGAAGCAACGCAGCGCGCGCCATTGCCTCACGATCCGGTCGAAGTGCTGATATTGCTTAATGAACGGGAGCTTATCATTGAAGTGGCGGACCGCGGCGTGGGCATCGATCCGGCGATTCGCAAGCATATTTTTAAACGCGGCGTAACCACCAAACGCAGCGGCGGTCACGGCATTGGTCTGTATCTGATTGCCAGCTACGTGACTCAGGCGGGTGGCTCCATTGATGTTGCCGTTAACGAACCCCGCGGTACGATTTTTTCACTCTTCATCCCTGAAACGGGAGACGTACCGCGCCCTGTATATGGACTGGAAGATCAGAACTATGCAACATAACGTGATAGATGTGCTGATAGTGGAAGATGAAAACGTACTTGCGCTGCTCCATGCAGAGCTCATCAGCAAGCATCCGCGCTTAAGGTTGGCTGGTATTGCGTCTTCGCTTGCCGAAGCTCAGACGCTACTTAATCAAACGCAGCCGCAGCTCATTTTACTCGATAACTATCTCCCGGATGGCAAAGGCATCACGCTTATCAACGATCCGTTCATGGCGCAGGCGAATTGCTCGGTGATTTTTATCACCGCCGCCAGCGATATGGACACCTGTAGCCAGGCCATCCGTAACGGCGCGTTTGATTACATCCTCAAGCCTGTCTCCTGGAAACGCCTGAGCCAGTCGCTGGAACGATTTGTGCAGTTTGCCGAGCAACAGCGCGTGTGGAAGATTGTCGATCAGCAAAACGTGGATTCACTGTATCAATTACAGGCAAAAAATTACCGGCTGGATAATGGCAGCAAAGGTATTGAAGAGAACACGCTGGCGCGGGTACAAAAGCTGTTTGCCGATGACGATGCGCGCTGTTTTTCCGTGGATGAGGTCGTTAGCAAGACCGGGCTTAGTAAAACCACCACCCGGCGTTATCTGGAGCACTGTGTTGAAGCGGGTTTTTTGACGGTTGAGATGCAGTACGGCAAGATAGGCCACCCGCGACGGCTGTACCGGCGGGCAGCGGCATAAGAGCAGAAAAGAGGCGCTACTTCAGCACATAACCATACAAGCGTTTAATACCGTCGGCATCGGTTTCAGAATAGACGCCCTGCAACTCTGGCGAGAAGCCCGGCAGCAGGTTGACGCCCTCTTCCAGCGCCAGGAAATAGCGCTGCACCGCCCCGCCCCAGACTTCGCCTGGTACCACGCACAGCACGCCTGGCGGATAAGGTAACGCGCCCTCTGCGGCAATGCGCCCCCCGGCCTCGCTAATGCGCACCAGTTCTACATTGCCGCGAATAAACTCACTGTTCGCATCTTGCGGGTTCATCGCAACCACCGGCAGGCTCTCTTTGCGGAACATCGCTTTTTGCAGATCTTTTACCGCATAACTGACGTACAGGGTGTGCATCTCCTGGCATAATTCGCGCAGCGTATAATCGCGATAGCGCACCGGATATTTGTTGTAGATGGTCGGCAGCACGTCGGCAAGCGGCGTGTCGTCTTCGATATGCTGCTCAAAGCGCGCAAGCATCGCCACCAGTTGCGCCATCTTCTGGTCACTCTCTGCTGGCGTCAGCAGGAACAGGATCGAGTTGAGATCGCACTTCTCCGGCACGATACCGTTCTCGCGCAGGAAGTGAGCAAGAATCGTCGCCGGGATGCCAAATTCTGTGTAATCGCCCGTTTGGGCATCGATGCCCGGCGTGGTCAGAAGCAGCTTGCACGGATCGACAAAGTATTGCTCCCGCGCATAGCCCGAAAAACCGTGCCATTTATCGCCAGGTTCAAAGCTGAAGAAACGCCGCTCGCGTGCGATCATGTCGGTCGGATGATCCTGCCACGGGCGACCGGCAATCTCCGGCGGCACGAAAGGTTTGATCATTTTGCAGTTAGCAATGATGGCTTTGCGCGCTTCAATGCCCAGCGCCACGCACTCGGCCCACAGTCTGCGACCGCTCTCGCCCTGATGGATTTTTGCATTCACATCCAGCGCGGCAAACAACGGGTAGAACGGGCTGGTGGAAGCATGGAGCATAAATGCATTATTCAGCCGCTTATGCGGGCAAAAACGCGCCTGCCCGCGCAGATGGTTATCTTTCTTATGAATTTGCGAAGTCTGGGAGAACCCCGCCTGCTGTTTATGCACCGACTGGGTGACAAAAATGCCCGGATCGTTTTCATTCAGATCAAGCAACAGCGGCGAGCAGTCGGCCATCATCGGGATAAATTGCTCGTAGCCTACCCATGCAGAATCAAACAGAATGTAATCGCACAAGTGGCCTATCTTGTCGATCACCTGCCGCGCGTTATAGATGGTGCCATCGTAAGTACCGAGCTGGATCACCGCCAGGCGAAACGGGCGCGCCAGGGTGGACTTTTCCGGCGCTACTTCATGGATCAACTCACGTAAGTACGCGTCGTCGAAACAGCTGGCATCAATGCCGCCAATAAACCCAAACGGATTGCGCGCCGCTTCCAGATAAATCGGTGTCGCTCCGGCCTGGATCAATGCGCCGTGATGGTTAGATTTATGGTTGTTGCGATCGAATAGCACCAGATCGCCACGGGTCAGCAGTGCGTTAGTCACCACTTTATTCGCCGCAGAGGTGCCGTTGAGCACAAAATAGGTTTTGTCTGCATTAAATACTTTTGCCGCAAATTTTTGCGCGTGCTTGGCGGAGCCTTCATGGATAAGCAAATCGCCAAGTTTCACGTCGGCGTTACACATGTCGGCGCGAAAAACGTTCTCGCCAAAGAAGTCATAAAACTGCCGACCCGCCGGGTGTTTTTTGAAAAATTCACCGTGCTGATGGCCCGGGCAGGCAAAGGTGCTGTTTTTCATTTCTACATACTGGCGCAGCGTGTCGAAAAACGGCGGCAGCAGGTTCTCTTCATAGTCACAGGCTGCGGCTTCCAGCTCCAGCCACTCCTGGTCTTTACCACTGATAACCGCCGTCACACCTTGCGGCGCGTCAACAGGTTCGCGATGGAATAAAAACACCGGCACATTAAACCCGGTGTTTTTGAGCAGCGTAAGAATGCCGCTGCGACTCTCCGCCAGGGTAATGACGACTGCCGCCACGTCCGTAAAATCAGTACTGTCCAGCGTCACCTTTTCTCGGTGCGTGGACAGCGTGGAGACCAGCTCATGGCTGGCGGCAATTTTCATTGATTTCATAAGCACGAATACCCGTTTCAGGGGAGTAGAAAGCCCCGGACGAAGCAGCAACCTCGCCCAACGAATGTGTCTGACTGGAACCGGCTCTGGCCGCCAGACATCAGTAAAAGCAGACCGTGTCCGATCTTACTGTTGCCCTGCGCTGAGCGTGCGTTAACCTCACCGCATGATGGGTAAGTTAAGTGGCAGAATGAGGGGCGCGCGCGCAAATAAGGAGCCGTAATATGATGCGCGGCAATCGGCTGAAATGTGTTTCATCAGGCGGCTCCCTGGATGGGTGAAAATTCACGCAATCATGGCACCTTTCCCCTGCTGGCGCAACCAACTGGCAATGGCTGCGCATAAAAATGTTATTCTGTGCCGTATCTTATTCAGTAAGGGAGAGAACCCAGTGGTAACTGGCCCGTTTATTAATGCCGCAGCGGTTTTGCTGGGCGGTACGCTCGGTGCGCTGCTCAGCCACCGCCTGCCGGAGCGCGTGCGTTCTTCTATGCCGTCGATTTTTGGTCTCGCTTCGCTTGGTATTGGCATCCTGCTGGTGATTAAGTGCGTGAATCTGCCAGTGATGGTGCTGGCGACGCTGCTGGGTACGTTGATTGGCGAGCTTTGTTATGTTGAGCGGGGGATCGGCGGCGGGGTTAACGCGCTGCGTAATTTGCTGACAAAACGCAAAGCTGAGACCGTAAATAGCGCGCATGAATCGTTTTTACAAAGCATGGTGGCAATTATTATTCTTTTTTGTGCCAGCGGCACCGGTATTTTCGGCGCCATGCGCGAAGGGATGACGGGCGACTCCAGCATTCTTATTGCCAAAGCGTTTCTCGATTTCTTTACCGCCACGATTTTTGCGACCACGCTCGGTTTTGCGGTGGCAACGATTTGTGTCCCAATGCTGATAATCCAGCTAACGCTTGCCGCCTGCGCGACGCTGATTCTGCCGCTCACCACTCCTGCCATGATGGGCGATTTCACTGCCGTTGGCGGTGTTTTGCTACTGGCAACCGGCCTGCGCATCTGCGGGATAAAGATGTTCGCCGTGGCGAATATGCTGCCTGCTCTGTTGATTGCTATGCCTATTTCTGCCCTGTGGAGCACATTTTTTGCCTGACTGGCGCGTACGTATTCACGAAGCCTCGACACCAGCGGGGCTTTTTTCTGTCCTGGATAGTGTTCCCACACGTTAGAAAAACAGATGAGTTATCTGCAATCATAAACAAAGCTTTGATGCTGTAGTGAGCCAGCGTCAGTGTTGAAACATTCAGGCTGACATTTAGACAAAATCAACACTTTTTGCCGAAAAAACACGCGCATGAGCGATTCTCTGAAGATTTTCCATTGACGAAGCCACGCTAATCCAGTTTAATACGCCCCGTTGCCCGGATAGCTCAGTCGGTAGAGCAGGGGATTGAAAATCCCCGTGTCCTTGGTTCGATTCCGAGTCCGGGCACCACCGCATCAAAGCACGTTGGTTAAGGGATGAGATCCTTAACGGGCGTTTAATACAGGATTCGGTCATTATGGAATCTCCATCAGCGTAGTTTGGTTACACTGGTTGAATTCAGAATCGTATCCTCAAACAGGGTGTCTGTTCCAGCAGACGCCCTGTTCTCGTTGCTGTATATTCTTACAACCTGAAATATCCCTGTCAAGTTGTGTTAATTTTCCGTCTCTTCTTCCCTGTTCTCTCCCGCTTTACAAACCTCACTGACCGTTCGTGTGTCGGTATACAGACCCAGCGCCGTCTCCAGCGTTCCGGCTGCGGATGCAGCACTGACATCCACATACTCCATGGTCGTCGCAATACTCTGATGCCCCAGCATGGATTTAACCAGATGCATGTTTCGTTCCGGTGACTCCATCAGAATCGTCGCCAGCGTGTGCCTGAAACGGTGGGCAGAAACCAGAAAACCACACTCCCGTGACAGACGCCTGAAAAATCCCTTGACCGCCTGATGGGCACGCGCCGGACAATACACATAATCATCAGGCTCAATACAGTCTGTAAACCGGCAGACATCAAACAAAAAATCATCAGGACCGGCTCCCAGACGTCGGGCCCGTGACAGGAGAAGTTCCAGGGGGGCTTTCAGTGGCGCCACGATCGGCACACACCACTCGCGGTGTGTTTTACTTCCCTCCAGTTGCAGTTCAATCACCCCTTCTCCGGGGCGAACATCCTTCAGCCTGATATGCTGCAGCTGATTAAAGCGCATCCCGGTATAACGCAACACATCCAGAACCGTCAGCCAGTATCTTGCCGGATACAGGGCATTACGTCGCCGGTCGCAGGGTACCCTCTGCTGTGTTTCATATTCAGCAAACTTCTGAACAACCAGATAAACCTGGATCATCTGATCTTTGTTCAGCGTCTTCTTCTTTTTCGCCTCCTTTGCCACCGATGCCTCACATAACGGGTTTTCTGTCTGAGGCAGCAGCCCTTTTTTGATCCCGAAACCAAAAATCGCCCGGAGATGCGCCACCTTGTTATTCCACGTGTATGTTGAAAGTGACTGCGTTTTCAGAACCTGACGTCGCCAGCGCTGAATATCACGCTGGGTCACATCCGCCGGAAATCCCCCCTCTCCCATAAAATCAACAAATCCCCGGACAACCTTGCGGTAACTCCATTCCGTATCCGGACGCAGGTTTCTCGAGAAAAAATACTCATCAAGCAGTTCATCCCAGGTCAGTTTCCCGGCCTTCTTTGATCCCATAAAAGCTCCATAACAAATCATTCCTTCCCCGCAGCATTCCGTCACGGAAATGTGATAAACGGGCTGTCTCCGGGGAGTCCTTTTCCGCTGAACAGACTGCGGCTTTTCACCAGATAACCGCTGACAGGTTGATAACGCCCTGTTCGTTCCGCCGAATCATACAGTCTGGCCTGAACAAAACGCTCCCCGGAACGAACCCGATGAAGCCCCGCACGCTCAAATACGGACTGAACATAACGGCGATCATGATTGCTCCCCGTCTGTTTCAGATACAGGTAAAACACATCCGGCACACGCAGAAAAGCATATCCGGCAATCAGATGAACTCTGGCATCAGGCTGATTCACCGGGATCTCTCCCGAATCCAGTCCATGTCTGAGCCATTCAACAAATTCACCACTACTGCCTGAAGCCCTGACATTTTCCGTACTGTTCCGGTCCTGTGAGTGCTCTGGTGATTTTTTTATCTCCTGAGCCGGCTCACTGATACATAAAACAGAGCCAAAAATCCCCGTGTCTTGCGCAGGATCACTTTCCGCACCAGCCTGTTCACTGTTTGCACAACCTGATTCATCAGAAACTGTCTCTTTATTTTCAACAGGTTCTGCCACATCAACCTCCGAGAGCTCTGTGTCATCACTGACTGCTGAAAACAGACTCAGCAGCATATCGGTATCATCATGGAGGCCCTGCTCCTCCGGAACCTTTTCCTCCGTGTCTGTTGCAGACTGCAACGTATCCGGGACTACTGCTTCGGCCTCACCACTTCCTGAAACAGAGGGCTGCAGCGTAAATCCTTTCTCCTCCGTAGCGGTTGCCGGCGTCTCTGGCACACTGGCCTCTGTTGATGTTTCTGGCTGGCTCTCAGATGGCACATTGCCTTCAGACTGCACAGTGGTTTCTGAAGGCAAAGGTGCCGTTACGGGTTCCGTTACTGGCGACGCAAGAAGCGGACTCTCCACCTCTTCTGCCGCTGTTTTCAGAACTGAACGAATCAATGCCATCTCCGGATGCTGATGCCAGACTGCACCCGCCAGATTCTGTAATGCCCCCGGCACAGTGGCCAGCCAGGCTGTCGCCCCCTCCGGCAACAGCTGCCCGGCCATCACCGCTGCCAGTTGCTGAGCCTCTGAACCCTGCAGACGTTGCTGCCGGTAGCGGAAACGAAATGCTTCATCCGGTGATGACATCCCCGGCTGCCATAACTTTCCGCTGACCAGTTCCCCCTCCAGGTGAGCAAGAAGTGGCAGGTGATAAAACAGAGCTGACCAGAACACCACGGCATTCCATACACCGGACTGTGCAGCCTGCTCTTCCGGTGTGGCACCGGGCGGAAACATATATCCTCTGGCCAGACGAACGGCATAGGTAGTGAACTGCAGCGTCAGGTCGCCAAAACCGTTGGCATCTGCCCACCGGGAGTCTCTGGCAGCGGGAACGTTCTGCGCTGCCATCAGGAGTTTTTGTACCGGCGCCAGACAGAACTGCTGATACACGTCGGATGGCATACTGCTGTTTTCCCATAACTGCTTCAGACACTGTTTCCTGCGTGGTGTGGACGTCAGCTCCTCTGCAGTCCGGGGTATATAAAAACCTTCCGGCAGATGTTCCGGCTGGCGTGCGGTTTCCGGGGTGGTTGTCTCAGTACTGCTGGTATTGCTGTTACCGGGAAGCAGTTTTTTCAGGCGATTAAGCATTTTCACCCCCCTGCCCGTATACGGCATCGTTTTCCCCGTTTTCTGACGGTGATGTCTCTGTTGCTTTCTGGCTTTGTTCATCTCTGCCAGCCTCTTCCGCCAGCTGGCGCATCAGACTGCTCAGTACCAGGGTTTTACGGGCACGGGTGACCGCAACGTACAACAGGTTAGTTTCGTCCCTCCGTTCATCTTCCGGCATCAGCGGGTCGGTGATATCCGCAAAATCCTCATCCAGTATCACCACCGGCCATTCCAGTCCCTTACTGCGGTGAGCCGTTGACACGGTAATATCCGCATCCTTCTCACACGTGACGGTATGCTCCCGCAGAAGCTTCAGTTTCACCGGTAACGGGAAACAGATATCCAGCAGGCGAATGGCCTGATTCATCTCCACATCCCGGGTGGATTTGGCTATCCGGCAGTATTCATCAAAATCGCGGTAATCCCGCCGCAGAACATCAGACTGCATTTTTTCCGGCATATCGGCAGAAAACCAGTACAGGTCCTCCAGTGCCTCAGTCCGGTAACCTTCAATACCGCCCACCCAGTACACCTTCCTGCCGCTCAGACTGGCCATCAGTGCCGTGCATATCACACCCGCCACCGTCCGGCTCAGTACCGTCTGGTGCCCTTCCGGTTTATCCGCTCCGGTGCGACCCATCAGTATTTCATCTTCCCCGCCACTGCCGGTCACCTGTCGTGTCTCACCGGCACGCTGCAAAAGCAGATTCGCCATCCGGGCCACTGACGGGCCAAAACGGAAACTCTGCGTCAGCCACAGACGGTCTGCATCGTTCAGGGACGGAAGAGAAAGCGCATTATCTGCACCACGAAAGCGGTAAATCTGCTGGTAACGGTCGCCCACCAGTATCACCCTGCAGGGCTGACTGAGCACCAGTGTAGACGTCACCGGATTGGCGTCCTGTGCCTCATCAAACAGAATGGTGTCCCAGCGCCGGGACAGGTCCGGGGATGACAGCTGGAACAGCTTCAGGTAGGTATCATGCGTGACAGGAAATGTGCCGTCAGGGCGACTCATTTCATGCCATAGCACCTGCACCGCCTGCAGGATGGCTGAAACATCCGTGCCGGCACGGGTATCCTCATCCGGCAGGTGCTGCAGCCCCGGCTCCGTGTCAGCACTGCACAGAAACTGATTCAGACTGCTGAGTGCCAGACGAACCAGCAGCCAGTGACGGGTGTTCAGCTTTCTGGCCACATCCGTGATACGCAGGCTGGCAACCAGGCGATTCCGGTAATGTCTGCCGAAGCGCGACCAGGCCAGTTGGTGGGAGGTTTTGCACTCCACATTAAACGGAAATTTACGCTCTGCTTCATCGCGTACAGAACGGTTATAAGCCAGATACAGCATTCTGCTGTCAGGGTTTGCCAGTGCATACTGAACCAGGGTACTGGTCTTTCCTGTCCCGGCAAAGGCGTTCACAACCAGCTTCTGCCCCTGCCAGTGGATAATGGCAGACTGTTCATCGGTGGGTGTCAGTGACATACAGGCCCCTGTAAAGAAAAAATGGTGCGCACACTCTGCATCACTGCAAAACGTGCACACCATCATTAACTCTTTACCGGTGTCGCGAAATTATTCCGTCCGGTACATATCAGCTATATGACTGATTAGCGGCAGGCGTAATAACCACTCGGCCCGGACAGCACACCAACGGTGCCTTGCGGGAGATAGAATGCCCGATAGTAGGTTCTGCCATTCTGTACCACGGTGGTGCTGCTGAACAGCCAGTTGCTGGCCAGTGATGTCCAGCCCGGATATTTCTGGAGCTCTCCCCACTCACTGATAATTCCGTTCAACTGACCTTCTGTTGCAACGCCTGCATTAAGCGCCTTACAGGTATGGATAGCTGAACCCGGAATATCAATGTTGAGGTAACCACTTTCCGTCGCACTCTGCGCAAACCAGTTGCTGCCCATGTTCAGGGTTACCGTCTGTCCGTCCGTATCCGTGCCGCTCAGGGTGACACCTGCCGGATTGCTTTTCACGGTCATGATATTACCGTTGATACTTACGGCCGGTGAGGATGCCGTCCAGGTGACTGGGCCGGCGGCATTCTCCGTATCGATACGGAATTTCGCGCCTGGCCAGGTGCTGTTGGGGACACGTTTGCCAAAATTTTTGCCGTCTGCGCCAGTGGCATCGATGCCGGTGACGCTGCTGACTGTCAGGGCAGGCATGACCGTGATGACGGGGGCTGTGTACTGCCGGCCATACGCATCAGCGGTAATAGTGGCCGTTCCTGGCATGATACTTTCCCACGTCGTGGTGGTACGCCCCTGTGCATCTGTGGTGCCCTGTGTCTGCCAGAGATTACCGCTGTCAGCATGCCAGTCCACGCGTTCGCCACTGACCGGGTTGCCTGCGGCATCCGTCAGCGTCAGGGTGACCGTCTGTCTGGTTCCCGGATAAACACGCTCTTTTTCAACCGTGATGACACCACGGACGGTACGGGTGAAGGTGACAGACTGTGCGCTGATTTGTTTACCGTCCACGGTGGCATTAACCACGGCCTGTCCGGCCTGCGTGCTGGTCAGCGTCACAGTGGCTTCGCCCTGTGTACTGGTTGTGCCCTGCAGGGTCGAAAGTGTGCCCAGGTCGGTGCTCCACTGCACGGCCTTATCCTTCACGGGCTGACCTGCCGCGTCACGCACGTTCAGGGTGTACGTGATGACGTCATTTCCGTCTGCCACAGCAGTGGTTCTGCCGGCCTGCAGGGTGAGATACAACTGCTGCGTGAAGCTGATGCGGGGCGCACTTACTGTGGTGGTCGTACCGTTCAGGGAAAGCGATACCTGTGCATTACCAGCCTGTGTACTGGTCAGGGTGGCAGAAGCGGCACCGGCGGCATTTGTCACTGCATCCTGCTGTGTGAACTGTCCGTTGTCCGTGTGCCAGGTGACAGCCTGCCCGGCGACAGGAACACCGGCGGCATCCCGGATGACAGCAGTCAGAATGATGCTGTCCTGTCCGTCGGCAACGGCGGAGGTTTTGTTCACCACAATAGCGGTATCCGGACGGTTTTCAAACGTCACCGGGGCGGCACTGATGGTGGTGCCGTCCACAGAGGCATTCACCACCGCCTGTCCGGCACGGGTGCTGGTCAGTTGCACAGACAACTGACCGTTCTGGTCGGTGGTGCCCTGCGTCCGGCTCAGTTGCCCGGTTGTGGTGGTGAATGTGACGTTTTTCCCGGAAAGGGGCTTACCGTCAGTGGTTTTCAGCGTCAGGGTGTAACTGACCGCCTCCTGACCATCTGCCAGTGCCTGAGTACGGTCAGGCAGCAGTTCTCCCTGCATGGCGGCAACGAAGGTCACATCAGCCGCTTTTGCCGTCTGGTTACGGGTGGTGGCCGCAACCCGGATAATACCGGCGGTCTGACTGGTCAGGGTGGCTGTGGCCATACCGTCAGCGTTCGTGGTGTTCTCACCATTCAGCGTGCCGCCGTTGTGTTCCCAGCGTACAGCCTGTCCGCTGACCGGTTTTCCGTCACTGCCCGTGACGGTCAGGGTGTACCGCACACTGTCTGCACCGTCTGCAGTGGCCGTGGTTTTATCCGTGCTGACCGCCAGCCACTGCTGTACTGCCGGGGACACCAGAATACGGGTACGGGCAATATCAGAGAGGTTGCCACGGGTATCCCGCGCCCTGCCGGAGAGCGTGACACTCTGACGGTCGGATGACCAGGCGGGTAACTGCAGTGTAATCTGGTTGCCAGTGTTGCTGATAATCTTCCCGCCAGCCTGACGCAGTTCTGCATCGTCAAGCTCGATACGGGACAGCCCGTATTTTGCGTTTACCTGTGGCGTCAGGGTGACGGTCGTCAGCTCTGCACCGTACACATCCGGTGGCAGCTGCAGGGTAATCAGCGTCTGTTTGCGGTATTCCAGCACAACATCATTGTTACGGTTCACCAGTTCCAGGCGGTTAGCGGCCAGTGAACGTTGCGCGCCCACCCGGCTGCTGTCCAGCTGATGCGCCAGCGGTTCACCGATACGGTATGTCAGGCCGAGGTTCAGGCGGGTGTCGTCAGCCCCGTTTTTGCCCCGGCGGTAATCGACGCCGGTGGTCAGCAGCGGAAACGGCGTCCAGGTGACACCGGCTGTGATGGCGTGAGGATTTTTCTGGCGTTCAGACTCACCGAACAGCGCCACTTCATTCCCGTAATACTGCTCGTAAACCAGCTTACCGCCCAGTTGCGGGTACGCAGGCAGCCAGCCTTCGGCACGGATATCCCAGCCGTCAGCCGGACGTTCGTCATAATCGGTAACGGTCGGGGACTGCCGCCAGTCAGACAGGCGTTTGTACCCATTGGCGGACAGCTTCAGGTAATCACGCCAGGCTTCCACGCCAATCCCGTAGCGGCGGTTGGTGTTGCGCCAGTCCACGTCATAAAACACGTTGTACCCCAGCATCCAGCCGTTATCCGTGAAGTAACGGTGGCCCAGACCGGCATTGGTGGTGAATCGCCCGTCGTTATCCCGCATCCCGAGCTGGGTGAACAGCACGTTCTTCGGGGTGTTGTAAAACGGCAGCAGGACGTCAAGCGACGAACCTTTCAGAGAGAAGTCACTGTCCACACTCAGCTGCGTTTTCGCCGTACCAGACTGATTCAGCCACTGCGTAACCGCATCTGCTGCCTGCCCAGAAGCCTGGCTGGTCAGCAACTGGCGGGCTGCATCACCACTGTTACTGCCCTGCAGCACACGTCCGGCCTCCACCGCCGTCTGTGCCACAGACTGCCCGTCAGCCTGAAAGACGCCGGCAAATGCCGGGGTAACCTGAAAAAAGAACTGCAATCCGGCCAGCCCATAAACTGCGACACGTCTTACCTGTGAAGAAGATGGATTTGTCTTTACCATCAATATTCTCCTGCTTCAGCAAATGAAGCAGGGAATATCGTCAGAAAGCAACAGACCGTGAACAAATAACTCTTTTTTGTATTCCGTAAATTTCTCAGAAGGGAAAAAGAATTAATTGTCGTCAACACTTTCAACAGGTCGCATCATCAACAGATGACAACAACCGGAAGGACACCGCGATGGAGTTGACAGCAGACCTGCTGAAAAGCCTTAACAACATCAGACAAAATGCCACCATATATGTTCACGCATACCACTATACTGATGATGAAAAATGCGTTATGGCACCACGCTCATCCCTGCCCTCACTGAAGTTAACCGTGCTGCAGTCAGAAAGAATTATCAATCTGCTTCTGAGTGGTTCCGGTTATATCAGGCATGACGGGTATGTTCAGGGATATGGAGAAAAAACTGTGGCAACTTTCACAATACAGGGGGAGGGACGCTATCGTTTCAGAGCAGACTTATCACAAAATGGGGAAAGTAATATAGCCAGCAATGCACTAAATCACTGGCTACATCGTATCCATAAAACAGATATCATTGTTCTGTCTGTTGTTCTAATGCAATAGATTTATTTATATAATTTTATTAATTAACTCTGCAAAAGATTTTGGTATCCGGCTCTGATCACTGGTCCACATCAGTATGTAGTTATGTTTTTTCAAGATATCAATAAAGTGTTGGACATCATTTGCCGGGCTGTTTGTACAGGTAAACAATTTTCGTAGCGTTTTTTCCCTGGGACGTTGATCTTCGGGGAGTTTCTTGATGCCTATTAATATAGTTTTATGAGCATCATCAATAACCCCAGTTAATGAGTTACATACTTTCGGCCATACAGTTCTGATAGTTTCTATTTTTCTTTTAAAGGAAAGCGTCTGCGGAATCGCGTCGTTTAATTCGTTCAGAAAGTTATTAAATGAAAAATGGCTGCCACCAGGTGTCAACTGTAATTCATCTGACAAAATTTGCTGCTGCGAGGGCGTTATATACACGTTAAAAACACCGTTTTTTCGACTTCCATACAGTTTTAGTCGCAATAAAACATTAACATTACGGAGATAAATAAACAAACTGTCTCCAGATATATTTTTATCTTCTGGTGCAAAAAAGATCATAAATACAAAACAACCTCGACCAATACATGTCTCAAAAGCAATTGTAGGTTCTTTATTTACCCATGCATATGAATATATTGAGCGCAATCTTGAAAAGTTAAAACAGATACTCATACAATCACCTAAACAAACCATATTATCACTTATAACGGGAAACCCATTGATAACATCAATCCACTGAACCTTGAGATTCCTTAATAAGTTTACTCACCCAAATTCATACCTCCTCTACGTGTAATCCATATTACATAGGTAGGTTCAATCTCTTTTTATAAAAATACGCATCACCTATACAGATAGCGTCACTGAATATTTAATTCCGTCACTTGATACGCATGATTGTCCATGAGAAGTGATTAAACTAATCTTTATTGATTCACAACAAGGTTCACGTTGATAATGATAAAAAATCAATTCATGAGACATATCCCCCGCTCCAGTGCCAAAGGTAAATGATACAGTGGTATATTTAAATTGATTTCTAACATTCTCAAAATATAATATTGAATAGTTAAAATAAATGATTTTTTGAATTACTCATTACTTGTATATATTTACACATATTAATTATATAGACCATTCAATTGTGGTAATTTAAAAAAATATGATTCATCTGATTTTTTAAATTCTCCACTTGAATTTTCTCTAAGAGAAGAATTAATAAGCACGATACAATTCTCAGCTCTAGTTATGCCAACGTAATGAAGGTTAAGCTCTTGTTGAAGGGTAGGATATAGAGGTGTGTATTTATCTTCGCTGCCGGGTTTTCTATATGGGAAAGACCATTCATCTAAATCTAGATGAAATACTACTTTGAATTCTAATCCTTTAGATTTATGAAGAGTCATTACTTGTAACTCATTATCATCTAATGGCTTGAACTGCTTGACTAAAACCTCGTTAGAAATTGTTTTTATCACAGCCTCATCAGTATGTTCTGTCGAATTTATCCCTAAAATATCGGCGATATCATGAAACTTATGTATTAAATCTTCATATTTTAATTCGGTTTTAATTTCTTTTATTTTCTTCCTCAAGAAGAACTTAATATTATCATTAATTATAACCCCATCAAAAACCTTGTTAATAAGCTCTTGAACTGTATTTATTGATCCATATTTATACGCTAAAAGATCTTTGTACAGATCTGAACACTCAGTACCAATTTTATCTAGTGGTGTATCAATATAAAGCCTGAAGTTTAAGTTTAATCCAGAACAAAATCGTGTTAACGATTTTTCTTTTCTTGCTAAAATTGCTATTTGATTTGCCTTTTCTAATTCCCATTCACCACTTTCTAACCAATCTGAAATCCAAGAGGAAATCGTAACTGCATTATCTTTAAGATTTCCACTAAGTCGTCTCCTAAATACTCTTATATCATCTGTTGGTAACAGATTATAACTTGGGTTAAGTAATCTTGAGGCGTAATTGCTTATTGAAGGGTGGCACCTGTGATTGAAGTTTATCTCAAAATGTTTAAAAACTTCTGTTTTACTGACTAACTCTAAAAGAAGTTTCGAATTTCCTCCCCTAAACTCATATATTGATTGCCAAACATCACCAACAGCAATGGAGTACAAACCAAGTTCGTTTATTTTTAGAAATAGTTGATGCTGGGATAAAGATGAATCTTGATATTCATCTATAAATATATGACTGTATCTCGCTTTAATATATCGTTTTGCCGCAGATGATTCATTTAATATTTTCAGTGCTAAGGCGGAGAATGAGCCCATCCACAATATTCCATTATCGTATAATTTCTTATATCCAGAATCTTCATTGATATTAATGATTGATGGCGTGCCAGAAAAATTGTTTTCTATGAAATAGCTATATGGAGGATCCAATCTCTTTAGCACTTTACATTCTGTTGGCGTACCTCCCCATAACCTTGAAAGAAATGGAATAATTAGTTCCTTTAAACAAAAGCTATCAATTGTACCAAAAAAACTATGTTTTACATCGTGTCCTTCAGACTTGCATCTACGTTCCAGTTCTGAACTTGCTTTCCTTGTGAATGTAATTGCAATAACTCCTTTATGGTCAGGGAGAGAGGCGGTAATATTTCTAATTTTTTCCTTTATAACCGTAGTCTTACCACTCCCCGGGCATGCTGTTATTACCATACTGCCAGTGTAATCAATAGCCAATGTTTGCTGATGCGTTGGTGAAAAGACGCTCATTTCATGAGCCTTTAATCAGTTTTACAAGATGGTTTAATGGTTTTACTAAATTACCTGCATTTAGTTTGTGAAGGTCTTTTCTTATTATTTTAAGAAGTTCACGCATTCTTAATGCTTTTTTCTTCTGTAAATACTTTATTGCACTTTGGTTACTTTTCTTATCTAAAGCATTTAATACTGGTGTATTTAACTCTTCTACCAAGTCAGTTTCCAAATCGATTTTTGATAAATATACTCCATGTTCATTTATTATTTTAGAAACTTTCAGCCATTCACCATTGGTTACGGTATCCATAGGTGCTATTTCAACATCACTATGCTCAAAGTTATCGATACCTACTATACTTAAACATCGATTTATACCAGCATATTGCCACTTATCTTTTATTTTTGATATATCGTTATCGGTTCTCATTACCCATGGAATTTCTAACGCATTAAGTATAGCCACGTATATTTTAAATGCTATCCCATCAACTGAAACTATTGAAATATTCCAATAATCCAAGTCGATATTTAAACTTTTTGCCAAAGATTGGTAAAATAAAATTTCTGATGGTCCCTCGACTAAGAATACACCATTTGAAAAAAATGACTCTGCTGGTAATATACTCATCCGGTAGCTCATTCCTTCCCAACCATCTGTAATATATCTTGAACATCCTTCGCTAGCAGCTACAGTATGCCCGGCCCGGTCAAGCAATCTTATTACTGAGCCAGGTTCAAAATTTACAGCTATTTGGGGGGAATGGGATGAAATGATCGTTTGCCCCGGAAGTTCAGTTGTCAAATAATCGGCCAATTTTCTTTGTTGGTGAGGGTGTAAATGTGCTTCAGGTTCTTCGATAACATAAAAGATAACTTCGTTATCAATATCATGTTCTCTGATACTCTTCGCTTTCCATAGAGCTAATAATATTTGATTATTTCTACCGTCTCCCCCAAGCATGACGCTGGAGCCATTCGAATTGGCTCCAAGTTGTAGGCTATCAATAAACTCATTTATACCAATTACCCCAGTATCAAGTTGTACAGAATATTCTGAGTAATGATGTGCAAGTTTTTTTATCTCGTCATTGACATCCTTTGTGGCTCTTTCAACGTATATAAGTTGCGATATCTTATCATTTATTACTTGTAAATCTGAACTTATCTCTCTCAACAAATCATCATCTTCTACTCTTTCACCTGGAGTCAAAGATTGTTGTGCTATTTTTAGTAATTGTCTTTTTTCCTTACGGATAAACTTTTCTAAATCTCGTTGTGATTGAATATATTTTAAATTAACGAATTTAAGATAGTACCGAGAGTTTATTTCTTGTAATGATTCTAAGGAACTTCCAATGAATAGTTTATAGCTGAGATCTGATTTTATAGCAGAATATTTAATGAATGATTCACCTGAATCACTGACATTTCCTTTAAGAATTGAAAGCACTGCATCTTCATTAATATCTTTAAAATGGACTATAATCTCAATTTCTTCACATGGCGTTCCATTTTCCAAATGGAAATCAAGTTCATCTGGTTCAATTTCAGATTCTGAAAGGCTTTTATCTAATAATATCCTTAAAGAATGCAGCATATTACTTTTGCCTATATCATTGGAACCGATGATGAGGGTATTATAATTAAAATTGATGAATGCATCTTTAAAGTTTCTAAAACCTTTAAGCTTTAGTGATGATATTTCCAACTTAAACTCTCTCTTCAAATTAACAATACTTTATCATAATGAAATAATACACAGACTATTCAACTAAATTCTCTCAATTTTTTAAGACAGTTCCATTAGTAAATTTGGTGAAAATATTAGCTTACTGAATATATGGTGTTACCATATACACTAATTCCCACCACCTCGCCGGTGGCTGCACCTGCGGCACCGGCAAGAGCGTTATTTCTCTGTGCCACCGCCAGTGCGGCATTCACCAAGGCATGAGCTACCACACTTCCCGCACAGTCCGGTGGGGGGTATTTTTGATTATTTCAGCAATATACGACGCTGCACCACCTGCCAGGGCTGCACTCAGATTACCGCCGGCCAGTCCTTGTACTGCTGCTGTTGCGGCCTGTATTGCCTGCTGGTATTTGCCTCCCGTTCCAAAACCTGAGGCTGTCATATCGTTGTTATACGCTTGCTGCACCGCATCCTGCACTATGAACGGGTTTATCAGGTCCATTCGAGAGAGCCATCTTCAAGCACCCAGACAGCTCCCCCCGGACAACTCTCATCAAAAAACCAGATACCGTCTTCCATCTCTTCTTCTGTTTTCGGAAATGCCTGTCGGAAACGCTCAACCTGCTCGTCAACACTTCCTTCCAGAAACTTACCGTGCTTGGCCAGTTTGATACGCCCTTCTTTCAGAAGGCGCTCAAATATCCAGAAAAAGAGTTTTTTCCTTTCATCAAAACTGAATACTGCGCTATCAACATGATCTGGAATACTGTAAGCCCATAAACCACTTAACGCTTGCATCTCCGATGCGTCAGCTGTTTCACGATACTCATTTTCAGTCAACATAATGATCACCTAAATTTAATTTCAACCTGACGTCCGTATTTATGTGCAATTTCAGCCAATTGCTGATTCCCTCTAATATCAATAGTCCATCTGGCACCTGTTTGTTCTTGGGACGACGATAAATTCCGCAACGTGATCGATGTTCCGTTATTCAGCTTTGCAGTATAGATCCCCGGCCGAACCTCTTTCAGCGGTATATCTCCTGCCAGCTGTTGTGCGTAATTATGGATCTGTTTATCCGTCAGATTCTGGCTTTCAAACACTTTCGTCGTACCATAACGGTTACTTACCGAACTCTGCCTGATAGTCTGCCCATCCACCGTTAACTCTCCGACCGGGTGACTTTTATCATATATTTTACTCAGTTCATCAAATCGTTGTTGCTGAACCTCCTGATGACGGGCTTTTTCTTCATTATCTGGTCCCCATCCCCCCGGTGTTCCTGCACCTGCACCACCAAGCTCAGCTTTATCCTTATCCGTAGCACTCGCTACGTCTTTGCCCAGATTCGGCTGTTTGTTTTCGTCTGTATTGTCGCCATTCAGCACATGCCCCGGTCCCCGGGTACCATCGCGACTCGGATCACGTACAGCACACTGTTCCCGTGAGCCTTCACAACCACCACCAATATCCCAGCTATTATCATTCCCGGTATCCTTACTGGCATTACCTGTAGCACCAGCTATTGCTGCTGCCGTATTAGCTGCTGTTTCAGTGGCTATCACGTTCAGCATATTGTTTTCAACAGTCGTCTTACCTGACTGTGCGCCGGCTACCGCTGAAGCACCTGAGTCTCCCACCAGACCACCGGCCAGGCCGGCAGCAACCGTTGCCAGTGTTGAGACCGTCTGTTTCTCTGTCTCACTCAGTTCACTCACCGGCTTACCGTACATCTGTGTGGCTATCATTCCCACCACCTCGCCGGTGGCTGCACCTGAGGCACTGGCAAGAGCATTATTTCCCTGTGCCACCGCCAGTGCAGCATTTACCACGGCATGAGCTGCCACATTTGCAGCCTTATTCACCTCACCTGTAACCGGATCTGTGGTCATGGTTTTCACCACTTCAGCCAGATACTGCTGCACCACCTGCCAGCCCCTGAAGCGCGGTTGTCGCAACCTGTATCCCCCTTGCACCGCTGTTGACCTTCTGATTCCCGTAACTGGATATCACTACCGGTACAAAACCTCACCATTTTATCCCTGTAGGCTTAGAATGTTCTGTGGATATCACGCTTCAACATATTGTTCACAACAATAAACCCTCTCCTTTACTTTGGCACTTAAAATCCTTTTATACCAAGGTAGCGAAATAAAACTATACCAAAGCCTAGAACTCCTCCCCCCGCAGCCCCCATCCTTATACCTCTTAAAACCTCGAACCAACTAAAATCAATTTTCCCATAGGCTAAATATTTAATGATAAGAAGTATAAAATAAGACAACTCAGCAATTGCAATTCCTGAAACAATGGAAGCAACTATGACGAAGAGACTGAAAATAAATAACTTCATTCACGCTCTCCTTTCTTAAATTTATCATTAATGACTTTTTGTAGTTCGGTCCCCGTCATTTCTGATGTAATAGAAGCCCCCATATTACCTGCAACTCCCGGAATCTTACTCGGCACCATACCTTTAGATAGACCTAACTGCCCTTTAACTTCAGTATATTTTAGTAGAGTAGGATCGAACTTAGGATCCCAGCCACCGGTTATCCACTTGCCTGCTGTATTTGCAATAGGCTTGACCATATAATTGCCAACCCCATATCCAAATCCAGCCCCCACTCCATTTGTTATTGCCCCTGTAAGGGGGCATCTCCGTTTATAGCGTTGGTTAATGCTCCACCTGCCGCATTCCAAGCTATTGTCCCTTTCCAGCCCTGCCCATGGTTATCACATTTATCCAGCCTGCTGCCACTGAGTTGACCGGGTTTATTTCACCACTATCTGCATACTGCATCCCGGCATTTGCTCCGGCACCAAGTAACCACATAGCTTGGGCCCTCCCCGATAACAGCCACCTGTCGCTAATGCGGCAGCATAAGCTTTATTTTCAGCCTGCCCCCGCTTACAGGCTTCACCGGAAGGATTATCACTACAGGAGAGAACATCAGCGCCATGCTCTCTGGCTTTTTCTGTCTGAAGCCATTCACTACCACCCAGCAGGTTATTCTCAACCGTTGCCTTACCCGACTGTGCGCGGCTATCGCTGAATTAGATTGTCCGGAAACTGGAGTCGGTCTCTGTTTCGCTCAAATAACCGTTCGGAAAAATATTTTATTCAACAGCAATCCCAACATTATGAATTGGGATTGTTGCAAATCTCACTTAGGATCTGATGGATTTTTCTTACGGGTGTTAAACTTATCTATTAAATTAAATACTATTGTAGCTAATGTTATTGCTGTTCCTGCTATACAACCAAAAACGATAGCTCTTTTAAACTGATTCACTGGAAAATAAAACTCATCACCTTTAAAAAAATAAAAGGTTGAAACCACCCCTCCCAGAAATAGCAACATGACTATAGATGATAAACAGCTATAAAGGAACAATATCACATAACTATATAGTTGTTTCATTCTTTCTTATCCTCTGACGAACCTTTCGGTTTATTGAGATCTTTAATAAATCCAGATGAAAACTCTGAAGCAACCCCTCCCCAATAATCATAAACAAACCCAGGAATTTCCTTTCCAGTAACTGAGTTTACAATTCCAGGTGCATATTCCCCAAATAATCCACCGGCCCATGCACCTGCGGCAGCACCTCCAATAGCTCCTGCATTCGGTCCATCAGTAAAAAATGCACTGCCCATCGCAATTCCTACGGTTTGTCCAACAGTTCTTCCCGGTGCAAGCATACCAGTAATGCCTGCACTGGCACTGCTTTTCCAGTCCCAGTTTTTGTTCTCATTACCCGACTGACTCAGATCAAACCACTGGTATGTTCCGTTAGCAATCTCAGCAACAACTCCACTACCGATCACTTTCCCGACAGATGCTGCAGGCCCCAGATACCAGGCACCTGCAATCAATACGCCATCTTTATAGCCATCAACTATCACTTTGCTTATATTGGCACCTTCAGGTAACTCCCCTTTGGCAAGTTTATCCAGTCCTGCCTGCTTCTGTTCCGGAGTGAGATTATTAGCATCAGCATACTGATTCCAGGAGGCAACCGCCTGGCCATAACTCACCATTCCTGATGGCAGGCTGAGCGCATTATTCTCAACCGTTGTCTTACCTGACTGTGCGCCGGCTACCGCTGAAGCCTCCGAGTCGCCCACCAGACCACCGGCCAGGCCGGCAGCAACCGTTGCCAGTGTTGAGACCGTCTGTTTCTCTGTCTCACTCAGTTCACTCACCGGCTTACCGTACATCTGTGTGGCTATCATTCCCACCACCTCGCCGGTGGCTGCACCTGCAGCACCGGCAAGAGCATTATTTCCCTGTGCCACCGCCAGTGCGGCATTCACCACGGCATGGGCGGCCACATTTGCAGCCTTATTCACCTCACCTGTAACCGGGTCTGTGGTCATGGTTTTCACCACTTCAGCCAGATACGGCGCAGCACCACCTGCCAGGGCTGCACTCAGATTACCACCGACCAGTCCCTGTACCGCTGCCGTTGCAGCCTGTATCGCCTGCTGGTATTTGCCTCCCGTTCCAAAACCGGAGGCCACCATACCGTTGTTATATGCCCGCTGCGCCACATCCTGTTCCGTGAACGGTTTTCCTGCTGCCTCAAGCTCTGCGCGGGCCTGATTCAGTGCTGCCGGGTCCCGCTTCGCTTTCTCACCGGCTATCTGTCCTTCCGTTCTGGCAATATCTGCCACCTGGTTACCAATCTCACCAATGAGTTGCGCCTGCTGCAGTCGCTGCTGCTCTTTTTCCCTGTCAAAGATGGGGGACAGCGTCTGGTTTGCATGTGCTGCGTCACGGTTCAGGTCTGCCACATCCTGTTTCTGGCTCTGTGTATCCCGAATAGTGATATTCCCGGCAGACACTGCCGACTGCGTGGTACTGTCCGCATGGCCTTCATGATTTGCACCGACCAGCAGATTGTTGGCCATGTTCCCCAGGAAATTTCCGGCAACACTGCCACCGGTACTGAGCCCTGCACTCTGATGTTCCGTTTTAAAGTCGGCCCGGTTTTCAATGTCACTGAAGCCCAGTGTGCCGGTATCCAGCCGGTTTTTATCTGCCGTTGCCGTGGACGCAATCACGGCACCGTTCAGTTGCGTATGTTGCCCGGTCGTGACATCAAACCCGCCCCTGCCGGCAAAAATCCCTGTCTGTTCCTGCACACTGTCGTAGTTACTGTGCATTTTATCCCGGCTGAGGCTCACACTCGCCGAACCGCTCATGGACCCGAAAGTGAAGCTACCTCCGGCACTGGCATTCTGCTGCTTGCTGTCATAACGGTCACTGTCCTGCTCACTGGTCAGTGTCAGATGACGACCGACATCCACTTTCACCGTTTCACCGCCAGCCTGCGCCCCGGTAAGTGTGGTGTCCCGCCCGCTGATAATGGTCAGCTGTTTTCCCGCATCCACCGTGGTTTCTGTATGGGTGGTACCGTTGCCTTTTTCACTGCCCTTACCCTGGTTTGCGCTGGCTGAAACACTGATACCCCAGCCTCCGGAGCCCACACCAACACCGACACCCACACTGCCACCACTGGATGTGTTCTTTCCTTCCAGCTTTGACGTGTTTTCTGCTGATACCAGATTCACGTCACGGTTTGCCTGCAGCAGAACGTTGTTCCCGGCCTTTATCTGACTGCCCTGTATCGTCAGGTCACCATCCACGCCCTTCACGCCGGAGCCGGTGGCCTGAATACTGAGGTTATTACCTGCGGTCAGGGCACTGCCCTTCGCCACCGTCTGCTCTGCCCGTTGTTCTGATTTCGAAGACTGGCTGCCGTAAGAGAGGCTGATGCCCACCGTGTTATTATTTCCGGCATCGTTTCCCTGCGCGTCTGCCAGTCGTCCGGCCTGCACGGCCTGAGCACCCGAGAGCGCGGCCTTCACCCCCTGCAGGGCTTCAAGCCGGCTGTTTCCGGCAGATTTCGCCGCCTGCACGGTCTCCACCGTCGTGTTCAGGGCGCTGCCCGCTGTGCCGGACAGGGCAAGCGTCAGACCGGAGATTTTCTGCTCCACCGTATGTGTCTGCTCATGCTGGTCAGTGGCGGCGGTAATGCTGACCTCCTTACCACTGAGTGCCATGTCCCTGCCGGCAATCAGGTCAGAGCCGTTGACGGTCAACCGGTTACCTGCCTGAAGGGAAACATCACCGTGAACACTCCCCACCGTGCTGCCTTTCTGTGTGGTGTCTGTTGCGGTGTCCGTGACTTTCAGACTCTGACTGCCCACGCTGAATCCCACACCTCCGGAGCTCATCAGCCCGGATTTTTTCTCCTGTTTCAGGTGTGTTTCACGGTTGCTTTCTGTCAGCGTACCGATACTCAGGTTATTTCCGGCAGTCAGGGAGACACGGTTATCCCCGGCCACACTGCTGCCCGTGACGTTCAGATTATGTCCGGCGCCGATACTGACCGTATCCCCGTTCAGTTCACTGCCCGTCATGGTCCGGCGGTCAGTGACATCATGCGTGGTTGTGGTGGTTTTCGATAACATCCCGCTGCTGCCGGTCACTTTATGGTATTCATCCAGCGAGCTGGTATTCTGTGCACCGGTCAGCGTCACGTCATGACCCGCCATCAGGGCCAGGCCTTTCTGAGCTGACAGCGATGCCGCCTGTGACGTCATATCCCGTCCGGCGGTCAGCGTGACATCACCGTTACCGGCAAGCGTGCTGCCCGTACTCTGTGTGACGCCCTGCGACAGACGATTATTTTTGTCCCAGGTAATATTGTCCTGCGCGGATGTGGTCACTGTGGAAAGCGTCATATCCCTGCCCGCACTGAGTTGCGTCAGGCTGTCCTTACCCTGATTCACCACCGTTGCAGCCGTCAGATTCATATCCCGTCCGGCCTGCAACACCAGTCTTCCCTGGTCGTTCTGCACATACACGCCGGCCACACTGTCGATACTGGTACGTTCAAAATGGTTCTGCCCGGCGTCGCGCTGTGCCGTACGGGTGGTGGTGGTCAGACTGATATCCCGTCCGGCCATCGCCAGCAGGCTGTCCGTAGCCTGCAGCAGCCCGCCGGTACTGTTAATATCCGTCCGGGCCGTCAGGCTGACATTGGCTCCCTGAATGGTGCCGGCCTGGTTGTGAATGTTTTCTGCACTGAGCTGCACGGTCTGCTTCCCGGCCAGTTTACCGCTGTTAAACAGGTCACCATCCAGCTTCATCACCATGTCCCTGCCGGCAATCAGCGCACCGGCACTGTTCACATCACCGGGTTTTACACGGGCATACACCTGAGGTACCTGAACCGTCTGCGTGCTGCCGTCCGGCAGCGTCACCGTGGTGTTAACCAGCCAGACAATATCACCGGTCAGTAACGCCATCTGCTCAGCAGTCAGCGCCACACCTGGTGTCAGGTTGTATTGCTTACCAAATGCAATACCCGCATCCATTAACGCCTTAAACTGCTCTTCATCATTACTGTATCCGTCCAGGTACCGTTGCCCGGTCAGAGCGACAACCTGCTCACGAATCAGACGCTGTTCGTAAAAACCATCCCCCAGGCGTTTGAGCATGTTATCCCCGTTCTGAGAAAACGCCTTCTGCATGTAATCACTGCCCAGCCACGTCTTCTGGTTCGTAAAACGCGGGTCCGTTTCAACCAGATATGGCACATTCACTGCCGGATTTGTTTTAAACAGGCTGCTGTCCGGCAGACGGGTATCCGGCCCGGCAACATGGATACTGCCCTGAGGTGCGCTGACTTCAAACTGCTGCCCCGGCAACAGAATGACCGGTTCACCGGCTGACACCACCGGGCGAAGCGGTATCCGGTCAGTAGCGGCTACTGTCGCATCCACATTTCCGGTCAGTCCTGTCTGTACATCCGTTCCCTGTGGCTTCAGGGGAGAAAGCGTGACCTGGCTGCCCTGAACCTGTCCGTGGCTGGTGAGCTCTCCCGGCTTCAGCGTGATGGTCTGAATTACAGTGGGCGGAGTGTACTGAGAGGTTTTCTCCCCCTGCTTATCCTTTCCTTTTTTCCTGATACGGTAATAATACGTGGATGTTCCTGAGTCCGTAACATGGCGCTCTCCGCTGACACTGACGTTTTCCACATCACCGGCCTGCATATCCAGCAGGCCACCTGCAACAACCTGACTCTTATCATTAAGCAGTTTGTCTGCCACAATCGTCATGCCGGCACCGGACAGAATTTTTCCCGGGTCGGATTCTTTTACCCGGGTTTCTTCCACGGTACGGGTGTAATCGTACTGCGTGAATTTATCTCTGGCGCCTTCCGGTGTATGCAGTTTTTTCAGTGAGTTACTGGAATCGTTATCCACATAAACGCCCGGTTCACCGGCGCTCCAGCGTTTATCTGAGCCGCTGAGCTGATACTCAGTCACCTTTTCCGTGGAAACCACCACGCGCTCCGTGGTGAAATGGTCATTGACGTTATTGATTTGTCCGGCACTCAGTACCAGATATCCGGCGGCTTCAATAGTGGCACTGTGATTATTCAGTACACCGGCTTTCCCCGTGGCGGCGCCATTCGCATCCAGCATGCCACCAGTATGCATATCACCTGCACTGTAAATCAGGCTGTGCGTCCGGTTATTCAGGGTCTGTATCCCTAAGTCCACACGCTCACGCCCGGCCAGCGTCGCCGCCACGCCATTTTCATCCAGATTATTAAATGTGGCAGCGCTGACACCAACAGCATCGCCGTAGATTCGCCCGGTACCGGAATTCGTCAGGGTGTTCGCCTGAAGACGCGTATATTTCCCGTCAATCAGCCCACGGTTCAGCAGTGTGTCCGTCACGTTAAGCCAGGTCTGCCCGGCACTGATTTCACCTTTCTCTGTGTTTTCAAGGCGGATGCTGTTCAGGTCAAGCCGGCTGCCTGCCAGCAGGCTGCCGGTATTAGAGACATCGCCATTAACGGAAAGCGTAAGGTTTCCGTTCGCAATGGTCTGACCACTGTTGCTGAACGTTGTGTTACTTTTCAGCGTCATATCGCCCAGCGAAAGCAGTTTCCCGTCACCACCGAGCTGACCGGCATCCACAGATACTGACTGCCCGGCCTTAACCACACCGTCACGGTTCGAAAACGCCAGCTGACGGCCACTGACAGACAATGTCGCGCCGGAAGAGAGCACGCCGTCATTATTACTGAGCGTCCTGTCTGCCATAACCGTAAGCGCCCTGTCTGCCAGAATACTGCCCTCCTGGTTATCAAGGTCCTGCGTCGTGATGTATATTGTCTGCGCTTCCAGCCCCTGGCCGGTATTCTGCGTGTGGCGATTGATAAACTGCAGGGCGTTCAGCGTAATGGCGGAACCACTGCGAATCAGACCAGAGACGTTGTCCACAACGCCCCGTACACTGTCGAGCAACATGTCGCCCACAGACTGTATCTGTCCGTGGCTGTTCTGCAGACCTCCCGTATGCAGACGGAGTTCACCTTCACTGACCAGCCGGCCCCCCTCACGGTTATCCAGCGAGGTGGTGCTCAGGTCAGCTGTCGTTTTCGCCCCCACGGTCCCGCCCCGGTTATCCATTGCTCCGGTACTGACAGTCAGTTCCTGCAGGCTGTTCAGCGTACCGCGTCTGTTATCCAGCGTCTGGCCTGCGGTATTAATGCTGATACCCCTCCCCTGAATAAGACCGGACTGATTGTTCAGCGCCTGGCTGTTCCAGCCGAGCAGACCGTTTGCCACCACCTGACCGGATGTATTGTTAACCACGCCTGCAGTCAGAAACAGAGCATCTCCCGACAAAAGCACACCGGCTGTGCTGTCCAGTGTGCCGGCATTCAGCGTCATCGGCCCCTGACTGATAACACCGCCCCGGTCACCACTGTTACGGTTACTCAGTGTGTCAGCACGGAGATTCAGCGATGCACCGCTCTGTATCAGGCCGCTGGCATCGTTGATGATATCCGTCGAGGAAAGGGTCAGTGACTGCTGTGCCACCAGTCTGCCGCCCTGATTATCAGAGCGGGTGACATCCAGCCTGCTGTTACCGTTGCTGACCACCGTCCCCTGCTGATTTTCCAGCACATTCAGGTGCGCATTCAGGTCTCTGCCGGCGGCAAGCGTCCCTTCCTGATTACTGACATCACCACCACTCAGCAACATATCCGTCCCGGCCTTCAGTGCGCCTTTCTGGTTCATCAGCGTACCTGACGATATCTGTAATGACGCCTGACTCCCCAGCACGCCCTGACGGTTATCGAGCGTTCCGGCGTTCAGGGTCATATCCTTCTGACCCACCATAAATCCCTGCTGATTATTCAGCATACCGACCCGTACTGTCAGGGTACCGGCGCTGCTGATACCACCCCGTGTTTTCGTGTTCCGGTTACTGAGAACCCCGTCCTGTACATCCAGCGTCATGTCACTGCCGGACTGAATCAGACCATCATCAGAGACCAGTTCGCTGCCTGACACAGACAGCGTTTTCTGTGAAAGCAGTCTGCCGGACGTATTATCCAGCGCACCATCCAGCGTCACAGACAGCCCGTCAGCCACCACCGTACCCTGGTGGTTATTCAGACTCCCTGCCGAAATATCCAGCCTGCCGGCGGACTCCATTCGTCCCTCAGTATTGCTGACAGCCTGCTGTGTTTTTATCCTGCCCGTTCCGGCAGCAGCTGAAATCAGTCCGTTGTCGTTATTCAGCGCCTGTGTATTAATCAGGATGTCACGGCTGGCAAGCAGACGTCCCTGCTGGTTATCCACGGCGCCGGTTGTCCTCACCTGCAGACTGCCTGACTGCGCCGCCTGCACTTTCCCCCTGCGATTATCAAGGCTCAGTGCATCCAGGCGCACCGCGCCATTTGCCGCAAGCAGCCCTTCCCGGTTATCCACGCCTCCCGGCAGGTTCAGTGAAAAATCCCCTGTTCCCGTCTGAATCAGACTGCCTTTACGATTTGACAGGCTTTGTGCCGATATCTGCAGTGTGTCGGCATTTATCGTACCGCCATTATTGCTGAACTGCCCGGCAGTCCGGGCGGAAAGCGTACCGGCACTCAGTTGCGCATTCTGTGTGGACAGATTTCCACTGGTTGCATCCAGCTCAGTATGTTGTCCCTGTATCCGGCTGTTGCTTAAATCCAGCCACTGCCCCTTCAGTTGCATGTCCCCACCGGACAGAACCTGTCCGTGTGCCGCCAGTTCGCCGGTGGTACTGACAGTCAGGTTGCCCGCTGCCGCCAGACGTCCGTCATCTTTCACCCCGGCGGCCAGCAGACTCCGCTCACCGCCGGTCAGACGCGCTGTCTGAATCCGGGTGTTGCGACGTGATGCCACAGAGCCTGTATGGGTGAATACACCATCACTCTGTATCTGCGTATCCTGTCCCGCATAAACAGAACCACTGTTATGCAGCTCCCGGGTTGTCGCCAGATGCACATCCGTTTTCGCACTGATACTGCCACTGTTTTCAATACGTCCGTCAGCCGTCAGGGTAACCGCCCCTGCCTGCGCACCAATATGACCGGCGTTACGAACCCCCACCCCCGTTTCCGTACCGACAAGGCGAATTTTTCCGGCATACATTCCGCCAAGACTGGCCACATCCAGTGCCATCTGAGGCTGTGAAGAGACATCACCGGTCTTTTTCTCAATCTGCCCGTGCGCGATATCCACATTGTTACGTCCTGTGGTCACTTTCAGATCCTGCGCCCAGATACCCGCATTAATCTTCACAGACCGGGCAATGATATCGGTATAATCCGTGCGCGAGGCATCCATCCCTTTGCCCGTAACCTGAATCTCACCACGTTCAACACTGAATCCGGTCAGACTGCCGTTTTTCATCTGCGGCTGCCCCGTGGTCAGCGTGGCCCGGTTCGCATTAATAAAACCGCACCCGTCGCAACTGATGCCGGCCGGGTTCGCAATCACCACCTGCGCCTTTTTCCCGGCAACCTCAACAAAACCGTTCAACTGGCTGGGATTGCGACTGTTCACTTCATTAAGAATGATTCTGGCCTCTCCCTTGGCCAGCCACGGGTTCCCGGCCACCATGCCACCCAGTTGAGTCTGCACATTGTTATGGGCATTATTCAGAATGACGCCCTGGTTACCGACGTCGAACTGGCTGTATGTATTATGTGAAACCCCGCCGGCAGAAGGCGTCTGAATATTCACCTGCGGAATGCCGCTGGCCGTCTGCGTAATCGTGGGCTGCTGATGCCCCGGTGCGCCATGGTCTGCGACAATGCCTGCAGCACTGACAGAATGCACCATCCCCGACGCCAGCCACAAAGAGAATGCAAGCGGCGTGACACGGCAGATATGTTGCCTGTGTGGATATCCTGTGCGGGAGGACAGTGATGTACCGGCGCGACCGGAACGGGCAATATCTGCCACCACCATCAGCATTCCCCGGGCTTTGTTAAAAATAATGCGGTAACAATTTCTGTTCATTCTGATAAACCTGACTTATCTCTCCGGCACATCCACAGCAAGCGGGTGCTGCACACGCCACTGGCGCGCCTCTTCACGACTGACCTGTGCACCCCGGAAATTCATCACCCGCAACCCGGTCTGCTGCCCACGGTGGTACAGCGAACGCCAGCACAGACGGGGAAAAATATCCTGCCGGACAAGACGACTCATATCCGGAGTGTGTCCGGAGGGGGCAACCCAGTCACAGACCCACATCCGGTCGCCGCTGTTCCAGTCCGACCGGGGCATGAGAATTGCCGGCTGTGTAAGAAAACGCGCCTCTGCCTCCTGGCTGAGCCAGGCCCAGCTCATGAAGAAAACAGGTCGCCCCTGCTCTGTTGTTATCACATACTGTCGGTGCTTAATCACCGGCAGCAGCAGGTCCGGCAGGGTATGCAATGGCGCATCACGATGCAGGGGGGAGTGCATCCACAGCCAGACGGCAGCCCCCAGGACTTCCGCCTCATTGACCGGCTCACCGGAATACAGGGGACTCAGAACGTCATATTTCCCGTTACGCATGAAATTTTCTCAGAAATCCCGGAACAGATTAAAACCGGCTGTCACATCACTCGTCATAAAACCCGCCGGCTTTGAAAACGGACGACCGATGAAAACGTCATAATCCGTACTGAACAGTTGCCCCCTCAGCCCCACAACACCACCGGCCAGATGACGTCCCACCAGATATTCACTGCCGGCTCCCCCCACCTCGCCGTAATCTATTCCCAGATATAACTCCTGCTCCGGCAGTGGCGTACGCCAGGCCAGGTCGTTTCGGATATACCAGCCGTTACTGGCATTCAGCGTTCGCTCCCCGTCAAAACCACGAACCGTCCAGCGGTTACCGATGGCAAACTGTTCCTGTGGGGTCAGCGGGGTATTGCTCAGCTGGCGCTGATACCGGAAGGAATAACTGAAGGGCTGCTCTGCCAGTGTAAAGGGCAGATTAAAGGATGCATTCATCTGCAGGATCTTACTGAGCGCCGTTGCCTCACCGCACGTTTCTTCCGGTGCCGGCTGTGCACCAAACCAGCGGGTTCCCCGTTGCCAGCTGACACCAGCATCCAGTGTGGCCTGAGAAATATAATGACGGTGCTGCAGCCCAAGTCGCCAGGCCGCTGTCTGCCGGCGCTGCACCTGGATTTCCGTATCATTAATGTAGTTACGCGACCTGCGGGCCTGAACATCGTAAGTCAGCACCGTTTTCTGCGTCCCGTTACGGTGCAGTACCCGGCTCAGCTGCATGCCCAGATTCTGACTCTCGCCACTGTACTGGTAATCCTCAACCGCACCAGCTACCGTCTGATGGTAATCGTAATCACTGGCGGTGACGGAAAACTGCCAGTAGCCGAAAGGCACAGAGTAATGGGCCGTGTAGTTTTTACTGCCCTTACCCCCGTAATGTGGAAAATTATGGGTGGCAGAAACATACAGCAGGTCACTCAGGGAAAAAGGATTATCCAGAGAAAATGTTATACCACCGAGATAACGCCCTGTGCTGCGGGTACCTGAATCATCAAGCGAAAACCCCAGTCGCCAGTATTTGTCCTGTTTGCGGGTAATAAGAATGTCACTTTCCCCTGGCTGCTCACCGGGTACAATTTCCATATCAGCCTGCACACCCGGCAGTCGTTGCATATTCTCCAGCCCCTGCTCAATGTCCCGTAAATCCAGCAGAGAGCCTTCGTGTGCCGGGAATGAGGAATACAACTGAATATAGTCACCACTGTCCGGTGTCAGACGCACATGCCGCACAACACCGGGAATAATAACCAGCCGGAGGATACCGCTTTTTAAATCCTGCGAAGGTGCCAGAACCCGGGTGGTGACATAACCATGATCGACCAGACGGTTCTGCAATGTACTCATCAGCAGATTAATTCCTTTCGCCCCCAGGCAATGCCCGACCGCCCCGTTGGCGATTTTTTGTAAAGGCAACCAGTGTGGTAACGCATCAGCCCCCTCCAGTTCCGTCTGTTTAATCTGAAAACAGGGCGTTTCGACAGGAAAATCAATCTTACGGGCAAAAGAAGTCGATGCAGAAAGGCGAACATCAGGGGCTGAAGGCGTCAGTTGTTGCTCAAGGGCTTCCTGACGCTGCTGCTGAATGATAAATGCGTCATCTCCGCTACGCAGGACATCCGCGGCCTGAAGAGATAAAGGCGATAATAAAGCAGACATCAGTGTCAGTGACAGCAAGGACGGACAGTGCCGGAATACGCTTTGTTCCTCAGTTCTCTCGCCCCTGCAACATAATTTTCCGGTCAAACAAAAAACCTTTTATTCATGCCATACCAACAATCACCAGCCTCCTGACGATACCTCCCACCATGTTTTGCGATGGCATGCTACCGCCCTTCCGGTATTTACCCGCATCAACCGGTACCAGAATGCTGAGTAACAAATCAGTTCAGAATTGACTTAATTTTGATCATTATAGAATAATGATCTGAATGACAGCAATATGACAGATTTATCGATCGTAATAACGCAAATGAACAGATCTTTATTCTGTTTTATATCGAGAAATCAGAATAACTCAAAACTTATAACCATAGTTAATGGAAAAATGCAGGAAATTATCCCATTGAATGCTTTTAATACAGTTGGTTAGCACAAGAAATGTCATTTTTTGACTTCAGTCATTGAAAATCATCATTAAACATTTTTTCTTATCATCGTCAGATGATCTATTTCGTTCAGGAGCAGCACACAGAGGCATACTTCACAGTCATAAAAAAGCAAACCTGAAATAGCCAGTTTTGAGTACCAGACCGAACGTAATCTTGTACATCCTGAAAACGGGTGCTGAAGCAACACTCTTGTTGTCAACAAATATCAGGTGACCACCACTGGTTGATCCCCCCTCGGGATTACTCCTCGCCGAATGCTGGTATCATGCAAGACGGGGCCTGGCAGCCCCATATTAAGATGAACTGGGGCCCTACAGGCAGCCATCACGGTGAAAAAGATAGCTAGGCTGTACAGGCTGAAGAAAAAGCATCGGCAGCAACGGCGACATACCAATCCACAGGGGCATTAAACAAAGCGATTAAATACATGCTGGAGCGACGTGTTGAGCTGAGGTGTTTCCCGAATAATTGTGCCATGTTACTGGTCAACAATATCCACGAACACGCAAGACAAAAACTATATGTGATCGACTCTGCAACGAGAGAAACAGGAATCAGCTTGCAGATTCAGTAGCAGCAATTGGTGCAATCAACCAGACAGTCTCCGAGACGACTCTCATTATTGAATGACACATCGCAACTAAATCTTCAATTTATCTCAGTCACGAGCCGACTGCTATGTGCCAGGAACGGACATGGTATATACACTATGCCCCTAATCACATAGTATCAATATATTAATTTTGTTTTTTTCATGATATTGTATAAATGGTATCGATGTAAATAAAAATCATTGTGGGAAATAAAGGATTTCATTTATGTTAAAATTCAAAAAAGAATTAAATGAATTAATTAATAGCTTAATAAAAGAAAATAATGATTTCTCTGCGAAAACTGGCACCTGCTATGAGTATGGTGGTATTTTTTATTCTTTTTATAACCAATCTAAGTTATTCAATGACAAGGCGATAGAATTTGTTGAAAACAATCTAGATAACGATTTTCTCTTTGTCGAAATTCAAACATCCTTGATAAACAATCTTGAAAATGATCTAGCCAGTTTGGAGTTTGAATTAAAAGAATCCAATGCCAGAATAGAACAATTAAACTGTAAACAATATATTTTATTCAATGGTTTTTTGATCCCCTGTCAAATACAAGTGGAAAAAGAAATAAATTAAAAAGTAACTGGCAAACCATTAACAGTTATCGTTCAAAAAATATATACACCAGCGATCGCATTAAGAGTTTGAAAAATGAAATTAAGAATACGAGTGAAATTACAAATGTATCGAGCCTATCATATTTTTTTAATGAAGTATATCTTCCGGATTTTCTTTCCAACATATCTTCCATAAAAAAACCAGCAGAGGAAAAAATTGAATACATAAAGGAATTTTTCTTCCATTATAAATCCTTAAATGCGATTGCGATATCCAGAGGAAGAATGGTTAATATAAAAAAATACTTAACCGATCATTCAGAAGAACTAATTAAAATTTATAGACATATAAATATCGATTTAGATTCAGTTGACTCTCAATTCAAGAAATATAAATTAATTTCATTAAATGAAAACATATCTATTACCAATAAAAAATACAATAGATACTTAACTGATAATCGCCTACCAAAAATAAACCTTCACTTTTTCACCAGTAAAAAGGTAGTTGACTCTATTACAAAAATGTTAAAAGAAGGATTAATTAAAAATATTGCATTTAGAATTAGTGGCATATCTAGAATCACTATAGTAATGGAAGAACTTGCATATGGAAGCATAATGCCTTCAGAAATAGATAGAGTCCCTGAAATTTCAGTACTATATGATAAAAAATATGATGATAAATTGATAATCCAACATGATAAAGATAAGCAAGAAATAACCTTCGAGGAATTAATGGATGATTTTATTCTTGAAGAAGACTCGGTGGTAACACAAGTCATTCATCTTCAATATGTGAGAAATGATGGACAGGTTTTTATTCAACATTTGGATCACGAGTTCATATTTTACAGCATTGAAGAGTATGAGCAAAAAATTAATAACCATAAAATTCACGGCGACCTAAATAAAATAAAGACCTTTAAAATAGATAACTCTAAAATACCGTTTCACTATAGAGATATGAGAGGGCCGTTTTTATTTAATGTATTGGAATCGCACTTTATACATAAAGATTTAATATGTGAGTATTTTAATGAAGCCTTATGTTAAGGTATTTATACATTGCATTCTATGTTAATGTCCGCTTTCAAATTATATTAGCCGCGTATCATAACTGTCAGTTAATACACGGGCGAAAGGCCGATTCAATAGGGTTTTGACGTTATTGTCCGCACCTCAAATTGGCTTACCATGATATATTTTTTCGTTTTCCAATCGGGATTCTTATAATATGGTAAGCATACTCTAAGTATAGGCCAAGGCTAATGCTGTTCACGAGCCACCAGTTTAATTTGTTAAATCGCGAGAAATGGCTAAAAACCACCCAATCATTAATTTCTATAAAATTTCCACAAAAAAAATACCACTATAAAATTATTAAAAAAAATCATTGATATAATAGATGTTCTTAATTTAATTACTCCACGAATGAATAAAATTACAGTTGAGCCAGCTTGATTACCCAGAAGCAGGCGTTCAGAATTTAAATCTGATATAACAGAATTCAGGGTGACTATTCTACTATTGATGCGGTAAAACTTCTGCTGTTCGCTTAAGGAACAACTATACTCAAATCTCCAACATTACAGGAAATTTGAGTATGAACATGTCACCGTGGAATAAAGACCGTATCATAGGCCAAAAAAGACCACTTCAGATATCTCATATCTGGGGCTCCGAATCCGGCTTGAACTTGAAGGTAAAACGCGTGATTTAGCTATGTTCAATATGGCCTTAGAAAGTTTCGGTCTCGGATCGGAACTAACCGGCACATATCAACCCGATAATACAGCCGAATTTTTCATGGGGGGGTAGAAAAGCTTGGTCTCAAAGCTTCGCTTTACAGCACACATTCCATGAGAAGAACAAAACCTTACCTGATCAACAAGAAAACTAAGAATCTCCGGGTGATCCAACTTCTATTGGACCATAAGAAACTGGAAAGCACAGTCCGTTATCTGGGCATCGAAGTCGATGATACGTTAGAGATCTCTGAATCGATTGAAGTCTCAGGTTATCAGGACTGCAACAGCACCCCTGTGCCAGGAGCGGACGTTCAAGTTATTCTGTCCAGTGCTGGCATAACTTTCGGACGGACGCGTAATCGGTCACTGAACCGCTGGTAAATCTATTCATCAACGTTCTTACCACCACACATTGGACGCTCAGGTTATTCTTTCCGGATCTTGTAGTGGAGCACAAAATCAGGACACAGGGACAACCTGTTTCCACTTTTCTTCATGTAAGCAAGGCGGTAAACCATCGTTGTTCGTGTGAGGTCGATAAACGTTATAATAACCATTAATCCACTGGTTTATATCGCGTACCGCATGGCTAAAATCACCATAACCACCTTTCGGAAGCCATTCACTTTTAAGGCTGCGAAAGACTCTTTCCATCGGCTAATTATCCAGGCAATTCCCTCTGCGACTCATACTTTGCATTACCCCATAACGCCAGAGTAACTTTCTGTATTTATTGCTTTTATACTGAACACCTTGATCTGAATGAAACAGCAGGCGGGCATCACGCGGCCGTATTTCCAGTGCATTACGCAAAGCCCTACACACCAACTCAGCATCAGCGGTTAATGAAAGGACTGAACCGATAATCCGCTGTGAATATAAATCAACAACGAGCGCGAGATAACACCATTTGTCCTGCAGGCGAATAAAACTGATGTCGCCGCACCAGACGCGGTTTGGTGCGGCGGGGTTAAATTACCGGTTCAGTAAATTTGGCAATGGCGGACTTTTGTCTTCGTTTACCCGGTAGTGATGTTTAACTGGCTGTCGACTTGTCAGCCCGCATTAGTCGTCGTGCCAGCCACCGGCCTGCATCAACGCCACTCTGGCGCAACATCTGACTGATTGCCCGGCTACCGGCTGCGCCACAACTGAGAGCATGGAAAGCCCCCATCCGGCTTCGTAATTCAATTCTTTGCACATTAACAGGACACTTCACCTGCGCGTAATAAACGCTACGGTGAATACCAAATAAATGACAAAGAACCCGCACTGGCCACTCTGCTTTCAGCCGTGTGATCAGCGCGACAGCTTCCCGGGGATTTCGCTCATCAGCACGGCAGCCTGCTTTAGTATTTCTTTTTCCATCTCAAGGCGCTTTATCTGCGCTTTAAGCTGCTGAATTTCGCGTTGTTCAGGGGTAATGCATTACCAGCGGGCTCAATACCCTGAAGTTCCTGCTTATACAGCCGTATCCATTTACGCAAATGGTCAGGGTTGAGCTCGAGTGCCAGCGCGACTTCTCTGACATCACGCTGGTATTTAACCACCTGTTCGATAGCTTCAAGCTTGAACTCCGGGGAAAAGGTACGTTTAGTCCGACGAGTTTTGACTCATTTTCACTGTTTTAACATTAACAGGATTTCGAGGTGTCCTGAATTACCGATCCACTACATCTACTGACTGCGCGTGATCTGGCAGTGATATTGCTACTCGGTTTCCGGACGGCTAGGAAATTCTTTTCACTAGTAGTATGAGGTCATTTCTTGATAGGCTGAATAAAATAACCTCACAGAAGGAGTTAGTGCCATGTATGAAGATTATTCACGTCAATCAGTCCCCTCAAAAAAATACAGAGAGTTAATTGGAACAGCTGTTTGCGTTTTTAATTCCAATAATGGATTTATTATCGAGAACATCCTGCGCATTGATAATGACAAAACCTATAACTGGTTTGAATTAACAGACAGAACATCTGGCCGCCTTTCAAAGCCAATTAAAGAAACCATTACGAAAGCCTCGAGTGATAGCATTGCCAACCTCTTCGAAGAACTTGTCGAAATCCGGAATAGAATAATACATAGTTTCAGAATAACCGCAACTGAAGCTATGTCGTCGGACAATGATGACCAAATTTTAGCAACCAAACATAAAAACAGCGGAACACAAGAAATAATCACCGAAGAATATATAATGAATTTTATACGCAAGAATGACGAACTTTCTTCTAAGCTGCATAGTTTTAGAGGTTTCTGAAGATTTCAGCAGAATCAGTGTGCAATGCGGCCGTTGGACTCCCGTCAGATGGCCCCCATTGCTTTACACCTAGCCCACTTGGACACAACAATTATTCTGCCCAATGCATGGCAGTCCGCGAATCACGGATTGAAGCCAGGCCGATTTTCATTGACCATTACAGTTCTTAAAGTCAACGAATCAAAAAATAGATCTTCACCATCCATATAGGCATACCCTAAGAATATCATATGCACATGAACAATTGATTTCTTACCAATTCCTTCCGTTAGATTGAATTTTTTATAAAAGCACCCTTAAAGTGTAACCAGCACTTCTCGCTCAATGAAACCATTTAAACGACGACTTCCACCCGATGCCATAAAAAACTCATCGCTAATTGAACCATTAACTTCTAAAATAATCTTTTGATTTTCAATAATAAGAATATTCCCAGTTACGGATTTTTTATCTCCCGGAGGCCAAAACTCACCTTCTCTTACTATTTCTTCTTTTAAGCGCATTTATTACACAACTGTCTACTGCATCAATCATTTGCTTGGAACCATGCTCGGAAGATCCGGAACTCAATGCTGTTCGGCATAGCCGGTTAGCCGAGATGACTACTTGGCAACCCCGGGGCTAAGATGGCCATTATCGAAGGTCAATTCATTCTGAATAGCCCAAGAGGACACCATCGTAGGTGCCGCTATTCTATAAAAGAGGTTGTACGTTACTGTAATAACAATTAGCATCTGGATGCTACCACTCCGGGCACCTTTTATCCCTGCACGTTAGTCATGCTCGTACGAGGTGTACGGGGCTGGCCGGTGGTAAACCGGCGCCGTAGAAGGAGTCCGGTATGAAACAGAAAACCGTTCTGGTACGTCAGTACCAGCGTTTTCGTTTAGGCCGCTGGGAGGACGTGTGCATGCACATGCGCTCCCTGCCTAATCGTTAATGTCATGTCCCCGGTGGTGGTAGCACCCTCAGGTTTCAGTCATCATCATATCGTAGTGTTCAAGATCTTCAGTCATTACAAACACTCGTTTAAACATATCAATATACATGTCTGCAGATGCCTCTTCCTGAAGGCGAATATTACGGCTGTCTGCGTGCGAATGGCGATTGATAAAACGATAGAAGGCGTTAAATCTAGGATCGCGATTTTCTGCTGCCAGCGTATCAAGAGCCTTGTAGAGACGCTCATTTTTCCCTGAAAAACTAAAATAATGTTCAAGGATCTGGCGCATAACATTTGGAATAATTACGCCGGAAGACACATCGTTGCTGGCCTTGCGCAACACATACCACAGTGCCTGATAGTCATTAAGTAATTCTTTATCCGATATAACACTGGCGGTGCTGTGCCGGTTTTTTGCAATGCGATATAGTTGCCAGTCTGCTGGTTTTTTTCCTGCCGGCCTGCTTCCACTTGAGAGAAGAAGTTCCTGGAAGAAGAACAAACTGTGTGTAAGCAGCACCACCTTAGCAGCGCGATCAGATTTAATAATTTCATGCTGGATGAGCGCAGCCACTTCAAATATATAATTCTGAGACAGACTGGAGATTGGATCATCAATTACGATAAGACTTGGCCGGTTATCGGACTGTGTGCGGCTGTTTCTGCCCTTACACGTTTCGATAAAATACAGGAAAGCAATCAGCGTTTTTTCACCTTCGCTCAGAGTCTGGAACACCGGGCGCTCGGTGCTTTCTCCGGCTCTGCTGAGCCGGTATGACTCAACTCCCTCTTCGCACGGTACGATATGGAAGCTATCTATACCCATCGAAGTCAGCGCGTTATTAATGTTCTGTATGGTGCTGTTGATGTTGACTGTGCTGGAGTATTTAGCGGCGATTTCTTTTTCAGCTGTAGCGATATTTTCTCTGAGTTCTACTGATTTAACTTCAAGAGCTTGCCTGTAATCCTGCAGTGCTTTCAGTTCTGTGCGCTGTTCCTCAATGGCGTCTGAAGACAGGTGGCGAATGTGGGCATAAACACGATCTGTTAGTAATGCCCGCTCTGCTGCATAATTTTTTGCGAGTCGATTGTTTTCACTGATTTTCATGTTCAGTGCCGCAATCGCCTGCTGAAGACTTTGTGATTCATCAAGAGTCAGCTACGGGTGAATACATACTGAAGGTTCTGCAATTTTTTGTGAAACCGCATTCTGATTTATTAGTCCTTTTTGCTCAAGTTCAGATAGCCGGGCAAGCACCGGGGAGTCAGCGTTTACTAATGGGCAGGTGTTCACCGTCTCTCTAAATTGCTCAAAATCGCTTTTCCATTCAGAGAGCCTCTTTTCAAGCTGTCGAAGCGCGCTCATTGCCGTTTCCCACGAGCGGTCAAATAACGCGGTAATTTCCTGTCGGAGATGTTCCCCGTCTACAGGGGATTGGCAAAATGGACAAATGTCGCCGTCAAACCACACGGCTCCACGTGCTATCCAGTCACTGTTGCTGAGGCGCCTTACGGCGGCAGCTAAAACACTGTCACCCGCCGGGACCAGAGGTTCCTTCAGGAGGGTAAGCTCCTCTTCAGTGAAAACGAAGTAAGGAAAATCATCGACAGATGCAATAAGGTTGCCCTTACTGTCTTCCAGACGCTTCAATTCTTCACACAGCAACTCCGTGCTCGTAACAGCAGTGCCAGGTGATGACATAATTTTTTGGTACAGAGTGTCGGTGCGCTTGGCGCCGACCATTAGGTCGCCAGCAACAGATGAACGTATCTCTGCAGAGCTGGTAAAAATTTGATTGGCACAATCGCCGCGAACTTTTCGCTGATCAGCATCATTTTTCTGCAGAGAAGCACTATTAGCCTGCTGTAAATCACGCTGAGCGTTGGCATCTGCTTCCAGTTGCAGAATTTCACCAGCAATGGTGGTATTTTCTTCGCTGAGCGTAAAAATACCGGGCTGAACCGCCTGGCTGTTAAACAGATCTTCTACAAACTGATGGTTGAATACGAGATATCGCATATCCAGAGGAGGATAAAGGCTGCACTGCCCGTACTCATCGCCATTCTGTGGGTAAAAATACCCGGATATCGTTGATTTACCAGCTCCGTTCTGGCCGTAAATCAGGGTGACATAGTTGCTGATATCAATCTGAACCGTTTCATCGTGGGAATAACTGCGCACTCCGCGCAGAGAGAGTATGCTCATCGTTCAATCCCTGTGGTTTGATTACTTAAAAATAGGGGATAGTCTTAAAACCCATTGTATTTAGTGTAGGTATATCACAATTTGTATTAGTCCCCGTTTAAACCGGACACCTAACCAGTAAGACATAGTCATAGAGCGATGTTTAAGGAGTGTCCTGTGCAAAGAATCGAAGTGATCACTGGCGAGCAAAAGCGCCGCCGTCATACTCCTGAAGATAAAGCCCGTTTTATTGCGCTCGCCATGCAGCCCGGATATGCCGTCTCACTCGTTGCCCGGCAATATGGCATCAAACCTAGTCTTCTTTTTAAGTGGAAACGGCTCATGATCGATGGTGGGAAGTCTGCGATCACCGCAGGCGACGAGGTGGTCAGCGTCTCCGGAGTCAAAGCGCTGGAGAAAAAAGTCAAACAGCCTGAACAAATGCTGGGACGCAAAACAATGGAAGTCGTAATCCTTCGGGATGCGCTTGTGATAGCCTAGGTAAAAAAGTTGATATCGCGTATGCCATTGCTACCACCGGGCAATACCCCATCATCCGAATAGCAGAAGTGATCTGTGTATCACGTTCAAATCTTTATGAGCGGTTGCGGAAAAAGCGCCATCACCGGTCAGCCCGCTATGGCAAAAATGGTGACGCCCGACTGTTACCGCTTATCCGCCAGATATGCAGCGAGCGGGCGACAAACGGCTATCGACGCGTGACTGCACACCTCAATCGTGCGCTGAAGGAACAAAGCTGGCGGGTTAACCCCAAACGTATTTACCGGATCATGCGGGCGAATAACCTGTTGCTGGCAAAATCTGTCCATAAAAAGCCAGAGCGCTGTCATACCGGCAACGTCGTGACACTTAAGCTGGATACGCGCTGGTGTTCAGATAGCTTCGAAATCCGCTGCTGAAATTGGGAAGTCGGGCGGACGGTGTTCAGCCTTGACTGCTGTGATCACGATGCCATCTGCTGTTCGGCGACAACAGAGGTAGTGTAATTACCCCGCTTAAACGATCCATTATCTTTTAGAGATCCTCTGACATATAGATGAGGTTACCCGAAATCGAACGTCCGCTTTTCACTCACAGCGGACCGTCATATTTGAGTGCGTTTGACTACGTAAACTGTCCGGAGCCTGAGCCAACTCCAACCAACAATAATAAAAAGCCAGCCCGAAGGCTGGCACAGTGAAAAACATTATCAGCCTCAGGCTGCTACCTGTTCCTGAGCATGACGCAGACGATATGACCAGTTTCCCAGGTAATGCCCGGGCGTCAGCAGCACCCGACGTCGCTCATTACACAGCGAGTTGCCAATCACCACTTCTCCTGCCACACCACACAGCGACAATTGTATATACGCCATACCAGCTGCCAGCGGGTCAATATCCGTTGCCGACACCCACATCCTGCGGTATGCCGGATACCCCGAACGGTTCAGTGTGTCAGCCATAGCCAGAATCATACTGCCGGCACCGCAGGCAGGTTCACGGAGCGTGATAAAGGATTTGTCCTCAAACAACGCCTTCACATTCCCCAGCTGCATCTGTGCCATCATGCTGGCCACACTCCAGGGCGTAAAAAACTGGCCCCGGTATTTATCCCCCAGCTCCAGTTGCATGAACACGCTGCCCAGAAAGTCACAGAATCCCTGCTCCAGCCCCTCAATGACATGAGCAAGCAAATGCGCAATGTTGATAACATCCTGCTTTTCATAACCACTGACGATTCGCAGGTACTTCTGCTCCCGGGCCTCACTGAACTGAAGCCGGTTCTCCAGGGCAATCACACTGCAGCTGACAAAATCCTCAAACACCTTATGGCGTTTATGATAACGGGCGGTCTGATTAAACAGCGAAATGAAGGCTTTCTGATGGTCGATAAAGGTGGCCATGTGTTTCTCCGTAAAAAAACAGGGAACACATGGCCCCGGGGAGGAACAGGTGTTCCCCTTCGGGCTGAAATGAAAGATGACAGGAAAAAGCGGGTGCCACGAATGTGACACCCTGAGGTTAATTACTGGCCTGAAGCCAGCGGAACCGGTAAAGGCGCGGCTTCTGTCTGTTCTTCAGTGCGCTCCTCCACCAGATACAGCCGGGGCTGAGGAAGTGTTTCCCTGCCCGGCCATTCGGCCTGCGGGTCACTGTCCGTATGTTCACCACCGTCATAACAGTTGTAACCCTGTATGCCCCTGACAGGCTCGCTGTACCAGTGCCGTATCTCACAGTCGAACACCTTCGAGATTTCACCAACCAGCTCACCTGAAGGCGGATACCAGGGCGTGTCAGTCAGCAGCACCAGACTGCTCATCTCATCACGCACCCAGCGGACATTGTGACCTGATGGCCACTCCACACCGTATATCCTGCTGTAAAGGCTGGTCGTGGTGGAAATGCCCTGCAGCAGTCCACCTGAACCGTTCAGCTCTGTGGCCAGACGGGAGGGTATGACCATCAGCATGTCACAGGGCTGCGCCTGCTCCGGGTAATCCGACAGCCGGCTCCAGCAGGCTTCGGCATCAATGTGCTCGCTCAGTCCGACCAGGCCAAACCAGTCAGAATACTGACAACGCATTAACGCTGTGATTATCTCCCGGGCATTATCCGGCAGATTCCCCCAGCGGACTGCGCCAATACATGTCTGGTGATAAAGGCGGTCAATGGTCTTTATCGTCTCTTCATCCAGTACGGCATCTTTTACCAGCAGCCCCAGCCACTGTTCAAATGCCTGGTTAGCCGGAGATGACATCCCCGTTCCGTGACGAACCAGCGCCGGATATGGCGGATACTGCGTCGTCCGGGTGGGTTTCACCAGTCCTGCACAACCGGCCAGAAACAGCTGTATACTCTGCTGTATGGCATGGCGGTAACGCGGTGTCTCACATCCTTCAATCCACTGCGTCAGCACATCCAGGCAGACTGATTTACCGGTAATTTCAAAACGATTCTGGCACCATTCAGACATGGTTTACGCTCCTCTTTTATCTGTCAGATGTAAAAAGAGGGCACTGTCCCGTGAGGAACAATGCCCTCACGGGATGAATGGCGGTCAGGTTACCCCCTCCGCCAGCGGTTCAGATTATGCGGTCTCAGACTTACCACAACGCCAGCATCACCAGTGAACGACGCTCAAAATCAAACGTCTTCAGCGTATCGCTGACCCACGCTTTTATGTCATTCACGTCATACCAGTAGTCATCAGCATAGTCTTCACCCCGTAAACACGAGTTTCTGACATAAGGAAACAGCCTGTGGCAGTTCCCCGGCGTCAGCATACTGAGGTCACGCAATAATGCAGCCAGTGACCGGCATGTTACCGGGAAAGTATGCTGCTCATCTGAAGCATCAGTATGGTTACGGAACCATGTCAGAAGCGGCATCACCTTACGGAAAGCCCCCACTTCCTGATGTTCCTGTGTTTCCACAACGGCACCATTCTGATGGTTATCACGAGCCATAAAGTAAATATCGAGTCCCATAACAATTCTCCTGAATAACGCTGGGACTCTCCCCACAGGGATATGTCCCTGCCGGGTTATATGAATGACGGAATACGCGATGGCGTTATTCCGGGTAAATGAAAAGAAACAACGGTGTTCTGTCAGTGTCCACCGGCAAGTGCCCGCAGCCAGTAAAGCTGATGTTCAGCCTCTTCCAGCGCTGACCAGTCATCCGGGGATAACTGTCGCCCCTGACCGGACAGAAACTGCAGCAGTAAACAGTCAAACACATCTCCCCTTACCGGGGTGGTTAATACAGACTCCGGAGCAGAAAAATTCTCATGCCCCAGGAACCGTTTTATCCATTTCAGTGGCAGTGACCAGCTGGCACCACCGGCAGTGGAATGAATGCGGATACAGTCCGGACACAGATTGTGCAGCAGCACAAACACCGTACGGGCAAAGAAATCCCCCGGCTGGCGTCCGAAATTCAGCTCCTTAAGCACCAGAATGTTCTGACGATACTCCCGTTCAATGGTGACATTCACCGACCACAGCCCGTCTGCAGACCGGCTGTAAAACGCCAGTGTGTCCGTTACCGGAAACAACTCAGACGCCCGGGTCAGGGAGCCGAAATACGCATTCTGCGGCCGTAACGCCTCCGGCAACTGCCAGAAGGTTTCTGTTACGGCCAGAACAAAAGCATGCCACTGCTTTTCCGGTATTGTGGCAACCTGCTCAAGGGTATATACCACCGGCTCACGGGCCGGACGTGAAGATAATTCAGACATGGAACATTCCTCATGGTTAAAAATAAACAACGGGGAATGCTTTCCTGACGGAGAGCACACCCCGTCAGGGTCAGGTTATTAACTACATCATGTCGTGCCGGGCAAAACAGGCATCCGCCCCGGCCGTCAGCTTTCCGGTACTGATACTGTCAGTCCAGATTTCATGATTAATTTCACGCCCCAGCGCCATCAGACTGTCAAGCGCCTGACGGGCCTGAACTCCAGGAGCAGGAATGTTCTCCTGCTCCAGGTCATACAGCAGCCAGCCCAGCGCCTCACCGGTATCCCACAGTTGCACGTATACCAGTGAAGGCTCCGTCTCATCATCCGGCTCCGGGGTAATGCCCAGCCGTTGCCAGGCGCGTAACCGCATCAGCTCACCTTCCAGCTGGCTGATATGCGCCAGCAGAGCAGACTGCGTCTGCAGTGCTGAATAATGAACAAGTAAGGGTGAATACATAATGACCTCCGTCTGTTCAGGAAGTCCTGTCCCTGACGGAACAAAACTCCCGCCAGGGAAAACACCGGCGCAGACACTCGGTGCAGTAAGTAAAAGAAAAACCGTTCAGTCTGCGTCGGAAAAGTCAACACAGGCCTGCTTCAGGATGCCGGCTACACGTTGATTCAGACATTCAGTCCAGCCATCGTTCCATCCACGCTCCCATGGATTGTAGATATCCTCCCATGGATTGCAGACATCGTTACAGCCGTTCTTCCATGTCTTCCATACCTCCATCTCCATGACAGCCCCCAGCCTGTGGCCTTTCGCACGTATATGCCACAGAAACGGCCGGAAAAGCCCTGATTTCAGTTGGTCACCACCGCTTTCGTAGCCCAGATGACGTGCAATACCTTTAAGATATTCAAATGCTTCATTCTGCATTCCAGCCGCCTTTGCCAGCGAGCTGTACGCATCACGAAGTATCGCCATACCTTCCAGTTGATACTCACACCACGCACGGACAGCCGACACTGGTGCGATTACCCGAAGAATGGTGCAGACACGCCATACAACAACGTAAAGGAGTATTAACAGACTATTCATGTGTTCACCTCAGAGACAAAAAATCACGGGAACACATCACCCCTGCGGGAAGCGTGTTCCCGACAGGGTAATAAATGATAAATCAGCAGGGCTGTACGACGCTTTCACCAGCCTGCAGACCAAACCGGTAACGCAGGGTGGTCAGCTGTTCCGCCATACAGCAGGCAGCATGCCAGGCCCTGCGACGGGATATCCGCCCGGTAAACCGGTTCAGACAAATGACCTCACGCGGCAACGGCTGATACCAGCCTGTGTACGCGTTGCGGTGCATTCCCTGCCGGTAATACAGACAAGGTGTCCAGACACCGCCCCGACGGACAAAAACACCCGTCAGGGGACAGAAACATCAATACGGGATTAATGCTTCAGCTCAGTAGAACTCATTCGAAATATTCATTTCTGTCAATATAGACACACTGAGTCCAGCCATCGCGCCAGCCGTACTCCCATGGATTGTACTTGCACACACGTGCCTCCATCTCTATAAGAGCACCCAGCGCATGGCCTTTCGCACATATATGCCACAGAAACAGCCGGAGAAATCCTGATTCCAGCTTTTCATCGCCGCTTCTGTACCCCAGATAATGTGCGAGGCCTTCGAGATAGCTGAACAGCCGATAAAGAGGTTCTTTTCCTTCACGCATTTCTGCCGCCTTTGCCAGTGAGCGGTACGTATAACGAAGGATCGACATACCTTCCAGATGATACTCACACCACGCACGTGCAACCGACTCTGGTGCAACCCTCCCAAGAATGGTGCAGGCAAGCCATACGACAGAATAAAGAAGTGTTAACAGAACGTTCATATGTTCTCCTCTGATACAAAACATCACGGGAACACATCTGCCCTGCGGGAAGCATGTTCCCGACAGGGTAATAAACGACAAAACAGCAGGGCTGCACGATACTTTTATCGCCAGCACAGTCGAAGATAAAATGCCATGCGCCACTGCCATCAGACAGGGTGCATAACTGCCATGCGGAACACCCCCGCACAGATTAAGTATAAAAAGCCCTCATCGTCGCGTCATAATGCGCTTTTTGTGACGACATTCTGCTCTCAAGAGCGCGCAGATTTGCCCCATTCACGTGGAATGCACCGTCCTTTCAGGCTCAGGAGGTGTTGAATGCAGCCACCCGAAGGCGTTCCTCACAGACTGCCGGAACATTGGTGGTCACCCGAAGGTAACAAAGTTAGCCTGTATATTTTTAAGGCACAAAAGATGGATGTCAAGCTATTCAACATCGATCCAAAAAGGAATATTATGTGTTCCCTTAACCGGTTCTCCTGGAGGAAAAACACAGGTACCTTTCATCAGTATTTTTCTTCCCGCCCGTCTGACACCACAGTCAAAATCTCCCACCACGTCAAAATAATCCGCAATCGACTCACAGATGTCCCATTCATCATAGATGCCCCATTTATCTGCTGTTCCTTCACATTCAAACTCAGCCTGAGATCCGGAATCAATATATCGCGCCAGGTAGTGTGATCACAAAGGCGAATCTTTTGTAATCTCCTTTACAGAGATTATTTTCATTAAAATAGTACAATCCATGATATTTACCCGCACAAAATCGATATAAGTTATTACTCGTAGCCTAATAACTGACAATAAACCTGTTCAATATATCGCCCTCTGCCATCGCCATGACCAAGATCAATTGATGTCAGTGCAAGTGCCTCCTTATAACTGTAACCATTCATAATATGATATTTCATGGCACTTGCGGCGTAACTGTACCGAAAACTGTGTGCGGCCTCATCTCCGCCTTCCAGTTCTCCATAACGTCGTAACGTATTAAGATAATAATCCATTGCCGACTTAAGATTATCTCTGTCTATCAGACGTTCATTATGTTCACTGGCATATTTGAGTGCATAATTAACAGCATCAAAAACTTTATCCCGGTCAACAACCGTTGTCATTCTTTCCCGTCCTCCTTTCGTACCAAAAATCACTCTTATTTTTTCATCTCCCCGTTGTAATGCTTTTTTCCACGTCCGTAACGATTTGGCCGACTGGACAGCTTCTTCATTTCTCAGACCGAGATAACGTGACAGTTTAACAACAGCTGCCACACCTTTATCTTTTGCTTCCACGCGCTGAAGAATTTCCCGGAAACGCTCATCCGTAATTAATTTCTTTGTCCCTTTACGGCTTCCTCCAGAAATACCTAACGCCTTATTACTGAGACGGGGATGTTCAGGATCTGCCATTTTATGTTTACTGGCCTGACGTAACATAGCCCGTATTGCAGACATTTCATTCTCTCTGGTCCGCTTTGAAACGTCGCTCCTGCTGTTCATATATAATTCAATATGTCGTACTTTTACCTGCGCTGCAGAACTGATCTGTATATTAAGTTTAGCCAGTCTTTCCGCAAACCGGTGCATGATCCGGGAATAGTCACTCAGCTTCTTGAAACTCCCCCTGTCTTTCCGGACATGAGCAACCAAATCCTGTTTCAGTAATTTTTCACGTCTGGACACAGATACCTCCTCTTTGTCTTAAACAGCTGTACGTACAGCAGATGAATTTTTCTGTTGTGCCGTAAACACAACAGAAAAATTCATCTGCATTCTCCCTGGCGACACGGTTAAGCGTTGCGATCCTTCGGGTAATGAGTGCCTGAGCGCCAGGGTAGCGCAGACTGTTTAGGTATTGAGGGGTAACAAACCGGTGTTGCACACCGACTGCAGCATTCGCTGTACCTGTTTCCAGGTCGCCCCCGATACCACCCCTAATAAGTGGTATCGCCGGTTCGGCATCTCACTACATAAAACTCCTTAAAAAACAATAAAATTCTGCAAGAAGAACGGTCGATGAACGTTATTCACGGTATCGTCTGTACGTTTGCAGAGAAGGTTGAAAAAACACTCTCACGTCTGGTCACTTCTTCAAATGTTAAAAAACATTCCGTGACGCAACGGTTTGTGCGGGTTCGTAAAGCAGACGCGCATGCGTCACTTTGTCATCGTTACACGCCGACAAAAGTGACGCCGCGCAGCTTCAGACTCCACATACGCACGCAAGCGGCCAGATTTCAGATGGCCTTATGCCGTGCGTACAGTCGTAAGAAGCCCGGAGCGAATGCCCAAACAGATTAAAGACGTCAATCCGCAGTTTACGGATGACTACAGACCGATCATAGCGGTGCTGGATGGAAGTAAAAAAAGCCCTCATCGTCGCGTCATAATGCGCTTTTTGTGACGACACTCTGCTCTCAAGAGCGCGCAGATTTACCCCATTCACGTGGAATGCACCGTCCTTTCAGGTTCAGGAGGTGTTTAACTAGCCACCCGAAGGCGTTCCTCACAGGCTATACGGAACATTGGTGGTCGCATAGCGACAATTACAGCAGGGAAAGATTAGCAAGACGGGCTTTTATATGTCAAGACTACCCATAGCACATGGAAACACTATAATTTGAATTATGTTATATGATTAAAAAGGTATTTTTCATGGAGAAAAATGACAAAGTACATCCAATGGAAGAAAAGGCGTACCGTTTTGGGAAAGCATTAAAAAAACTTCCGCTATGGGGATGGGGATGGGGATGGGGAATAATAGCATTAATTATTTTGGTTATTCTCTTCAATATACATTACTCATATATTTTATCTCTGCCTTTCTTATGGTTTCTGTGGTATGTATTTATACGAATTGATGACAAGCCATGGATTGAAAATTATCCTACACTGGAGGAATACTGGCGCATTCACCCAGAAACGAAAACAAAAAATGGAATAAAATGTTATTACTGTGGTTCTAACCAGATAAAAAGTCATCTGTGGAACAATAAACAAGGAAGACGAGTTCATTATTGTTTTCAGTGCCGTCAGGATTTATATCGAACAAAAGACTTTTAGTATACATCAGAGAATGGAGGGAAGTCACCTCCATTCCCATCATGGAATTTACTTACTGACACAATGTATGCAGAATCGGATAATTTCCAGCTTCGACCGAAATAGAATGACAAAGCAACCAGGCCAATAATTAATAAACCGAAAACAATTTTCTTTCGCAGAATCACACACTCACCATCAAACCATTAACCCTGTCCATAATACTATCTGACTCTTCCCTCTGCCACATCCTTCACGCGTTTAAATAATGGTTCAAGAAACGCTTCTTTAAGATGCCCAGGTGCCGGAGATGCGTATGTTATATAGAGCCGACTTCCTTTACCATTTTTTTCAACTTCAATGGTAAGGTGATCATCAAACTGGCCACCATCCCAGTCACTCCCCATTTTGTAATAGCTACCAGGCATCGCATCCCATATATGTCCATTATCTTTTATTGCCGAAGCCTGCCATTTCCCATCAGTTGTTCCATTATTACGAATAGCGTCAACTTCCTCATTCGAATAAAATTTATAGTACCGCTTTAATCTTCCTGCGGCTGTATCAACATCAACAGGAATCTCCGTTACATTTTCCCGTTTTTCCCTTTTGGTCGGCGCTTTCTGTGACAGCCACGGCATGCCATTATCAGCAGTTGATGAATTATTATCACGTAATGCACCAGTCAAAGCAAAAGCACCATCACTGATTTGTTTGTTAACTGCGGCAATCTCGTCAACAGAACAGGCGGTTAACGTCAAACATGAGACACAAACACATAACAATTCTTTGCTCAGCATTTACACCTCCTTTTGAAACATTTATCAGTAGATTCTGTATGATTTTTCAACTGTATTTATACAAAAAAGGAGCGTGATCACAACATTAAATTTGTATCACAAGGCTGAAAATTAAGAGTTTTCTTATAGCAATCTACTGGTCGGATAATATGTTAGCTTACACATTTACCATACAGGATGTATGGTAGCATTAAGTTGCTATTATGGGCGTCCAAGAGAGGAGCAAGCTATGAATATGTTACTGAAAAAGATCCTTTGCGTACTCTTGCCAGATCCAGCCCCTGATGAAACCAAAGACTCAACGAATTCTCTTAATGAGGATCATAATGAAGTCACCTTGGATTTATCTTACAAATCACCATATATATCCGAAATTGAGACTCCATTTACTTCACCAACACAAATAAAAACGCCTTTCATATAGCGAAAAGATAAATTTATTCAATAAAAGTCCAGCATAAGTAGTACTGGACTTTTTATTCTTTCGTTATTTATTCATTCCTTTATCGATTCCTTTCGAAAAAGAGTCAATTCCACCAGATGCAATATCACCACCTTTTGATGCCGCTTGGAATGTATGGCTTGTTCCTTTCCCAAAAGAATCACCGACTACAGAACCAACGCTAAACCCAGCCCAAGAGAGTGCCCCAAGCCAGACGGCCGGTAACACCATAAACATCGTCCCCATTACCAGATTCATTATCAGGTCGTCCGACGTGTTCTGGAATCCCATCATATTGAACCGGGTATGCGTGTCCGAACTGTACAGTGCCGTCAGCATCCAGCTGTCAAGCCATCGTGCAAGCTCCCACCAGAACGTCAGAAAATTCAGCGCAAATACCACAAACGTCAGCGTGATCAGGGTTGACAACTCATATGCTGCAAACGCCAGAATCAGCGGCAACATGATATAAATTGCCATCAGCAGAATGGCCTGTACCATCGGCAGCGCCTGTCGCATCGCATCAAGCGCCGGAAACGCCCCTAGTGCGGCTACCGCACTGCCAGCCGTTCCCGAAATCCGTGCCACCGCATTCATGGTCGTCATGTCCGCATTGCCACCATATCCGCGGTAAACTTCTCCATCCTGAGAAATCGTCAGATTCGCCGGACTCACCAGCCGCCGGACAACTTCTTCCTTATAATCAACCTTGCTGCTGCCAATCATTTTCATCGCTGCTGACAACCGCAGCCAGTAACTGTCACTGACTTCCGCAATCACACGCTCCCTCAGACCATTATCTGCTGCCAGCCACCACTCATTACATGTCGGATACCCTCCACGTCCCGTATTCGGGCGCCCGCTGTCCCGCGATTCATTCCAGGGAAAAGCGGCCCGGGGTAATTTTGACTGCAGCGTCATGTAATCCCCCTTCATAAACGTGATACTGCCTATCCACGAAATATCTGAGAGGAGTTTTTTATCCTTAGTCTGTCCCTGATCCCTTTGTTTCCACATATACAGAGCCAGTGAATAGCAGTCATTGGTAAAATCCTGAAGTTCATCTGCCAGGGCACGATTTTCAATAAACGTTCGCTGGACTTCAAAACGCAACTGGCGCAAATCTGGCCGACAGGGAATCGACGCAACCGCTGCCTGCGTCACCCCCTTGGATAATTTATGAACCATCACCCACCAGATCGGTGCTGCTGCCGTCCGATCTTCAAGACTGGAAATCACACCACTGTAGCCGGTATCTCCGGGATCTTTCGGTGTCCAGGTCCCGCATGTTCTTGCCCGCGTTTTGTCAAACTTAATACTGTCAAGACTGACCTGAACCAGAGGAACACAACAGACAATCATGACGAAAAAAGCACCGTAAAAAACATTCTCAATACGGGGCAGCGAAAGTAATCCCTTGTTACCTTCGTCTTCCCCCTCTTCCCGGACTTTCAACCAGATCCCAATAACCTTAAATACCAGCGGCAGCGCAAACAACCCGGTACTGATTAGCACATCCCACAGGCCATTATTCACCATCCAGCCCAGCAGGGTCAGAAAATATTCCAGATAGTTATTTGTGGTCATAACGCATCAACGCCCCGGCCCAGCAAAAATGGAGTATTCACACAAAAGAACAAACAAAACACTGACTGTGGCCATACGAAGAAAAGGAGCCCGGTATTCCGGTCTGAAACCCGGGGCATGCCAGATTTTCCATCCCCACCATCCGAGTGCACAGTAGACACACAGACGCCAGATCAGCCAGTCATAACGAGTCTCATACATCCATTCACGCAGGGCAGCAAAACCCCCGGCATGGCGAATACCTGTATTCGCCAGCCACAAAGAAAACACGATGATACCTGCCAGTAGCAGCAGATACAGTATAAGCATCTTCCCCTTCCTTTTTAGCTGGCCGCGCATTCCTGCTCCCGTATTCCCACTCATCACCTTACTCCTCATCGGGGGCCTCCAGCGTATGCATACGGCTGTCGACATTATCTGCCGGCTGGATCATCGGATTGTTCCCCACTCGCTCGTTATCCCGTTCAATAATGGTCAGCACACTGTTACGGGCCAGTTCACGCTTCAGCTCCATCTCGTTTTTCAGCGCCATAATCTCCCGGTCCAGTGCCTCAATACGGCGTTCTCCTTCTTCAACCGCGGCATCCTGCGCTGCGGCATACGGCTCCGACATCCCTGTTATAATCATTCTGCGCATCAGCAGCGCTGTCTCCACTGTATCTGCCATTGCCAGTTCACCGGCCAGGCGTCCGGTCAGCGCAGCATTATCCTGATCCCGCTGCAGGGCCTTAATAACCCCGGCCGTTACGGTCAGACTACCGGACCGGAGTTTTGCCAGATTTGTTGCTGTCGGTTTTTCGGTACCATTGACTAGCTTCACCAATTGTTCTGTATTTACTTTTACGGCCTCTTCCAGCATCGGGGTAAATCCGGTCCCGGCAACCGCTCCCCCCGGCTGTTGGTCTTCATCCCCGCTGGTACATTCCGCTGCATTCCCACAGGTCCGCATGGAACGATCGCCCAGAACTTTCACCACCGCCTTTGCCGCCTCTTCAGCGTTGCTGAACTTACTGCAGATACTTCCGGTACAGCTGGCGGCACCGACCGTTGATGTACTGGTGACCGGCAGGTTGTTCATCATGTTAAAACCCGCCGCGGCCAGATCATGAGTGGGACGAATAGCTGGCTGCCCTGCACCACCACGGGCCTGCCCACCAATCCATTTCCGGCCTTCTTTTCCGGTGGCCTTACGACCGGCATCATCCCCCCGGATGGCATCACCATCCCCTGTGTTCACGATTTTTTTGTACTCATCCAGCATCGCAGCCTGTGTCCACTTGCTGCTGTCCGAGAACTCCATCATGCGCTTCGCCATGTTCTGGCAGTTCAGCTGAGCCTTGTCAAACGCCACATTCGCCTGCAGCACACCGTTGGTCAGGGCGTCATACAGACCCGGATTGGCCCTCTGGATAACCATCGCCGGCAGGCTGGCCACCACACCCGTCGCCCCCTGTATCACATCCCCCATCAGGTTTTTAAAACCGTCCGTCACCCCGTTCAGCTGGTTACCCACCGTGGTTTTCAGGTCAAAGTTGCCGCACATCAGGTTGCTGCTCCAGCCAACGTCCACGCCGAGCTTCTTCATATTGCTCCGGGTCGCCGGCTGCGATATCACTGACCCACCGCCAAGGGTGTAAAACAGCTTGTCCGAGATGGCGCCGTCAATGGACTTTCCGTATCCGATGGCACTGTCATTCACCTGTGGCAGGGAGAGACCGAACGTACCGCGTTCATTCTCCGTCGCACCGGCCATTGTGCTGCAGGCCAGCATAACTGCCAGTGCCACGACGTTTGTCAGTTGTGGTTTATGCTTCATGAGTTGTTTTCCTCTAAAAATTCGTACTGCCCAGGAATTTCTGGCCCCGTTTCTGGCAGCAGCTGTACGGGCGCCACAAGGCAAAAGAGGCATTAGCGTCCTCCGGTGCAACATGGCTGCCATCCGGGAACACGGCACAGGATGAAGAAACGGAAGGGGTCAGGCGCTGCCACTTGTGATTACGGGTACCGGTGTTTTCTTCCACCGCTTCCGGTGGCCAGTAGCCATCTTTTTTTCGGCCTTTCAGTGACTGATAGACGTGGGGTTCACCGGTGCGGGTGATAATATCCGCCACCCGCTGGGCAATCAGGGCAGATGCTTTGTCATCATCGGTCTGACTGATAAAACCGGAACGGGGGTAGATATTTCCCCACATGTCCGCATTACGCTGGCTCCCCAGCTCCCGTCTGCCGGGTATCATTGCTTCGGGCCAGAGGGATTCGGGCATGCCGGTGCGCCAGGCAAGACTGTCCAGCGTACTGAGAAAATAAGGCATCAGTGGTATGGCGGCAGACTCGCACGAATACCCGGGAATACTGCCCCCGATAAGCAACGTGGCCGGATGCCCCAGGGCATCCGCGTATTTGAAACGGATGGCGGATTTACGTTGCCCCGGCAACTTCATATCAGCCGGATTTCCCCCGCCGGCAGACAGTCCGGCAATCCCGTTGCTGATAACGTTTTCCACGCCACCAGATGTCTGACTGACCAGTGCCATCTCCCGCCAGGGATTACCGCCCGGTGCGGTATAGGTGGAAACCACCGCTTCAGGAATAAAATGTGAGACCTTTACGGACGTCCGGACCTTACAGCCGAAGGGCGTACAGTACAGCCAGTAGCAAACACCACTGACCCGCCAGCTGATGCAGCTCTGAGAGACCGCACCAGCGACTATCTGTGCCGTATTCAGGGAGGCGTCAGCCACGGAAACAGCCGCTGTCCACAGCAAAAGTGCACCGGCACAACGTCGTACACACACGCCCGTCATGGCTGACCTCCCTGGTCCCGGAGCCATTTAGCCTGTGTCACATCCGTGGTGCCATACACCACCTTCCGGTCATCGAACACCACCGCAGGATATTTCTTAAGCCCCAGCGCCCAGGCATAGGTCACCTGGCGGTAACGTTCTGCAAGGTCAGCCTGCACAGAGTGCCATTCAGAAGACTGCATGTGCGCACGAACAACAGCCTCAGCCGCTTCAGGGTCAGCCGGTAACGGGCCAAAAAAAGTGTCCTGCAGCTGCTGTGGCCCGTCGAGCAACACGACATGCACGTCAGGAGGCAGATTAACCGGCAGGTGTGCCGAATCAGTGTAAAGAGTGGTTCCGGCAAAGACTATCGCCGGTAAAGACAGAAGAGTACAAAATAACATCCGGTGCATAGAATGACTCCGTTAGACAATACTTGCCTGACAGCGTGCGCAGAACCGGAAGTGAGATCATCAATAAATTCAAAACCGGAAACTGAAAATTTCTCAGGCTTTCCCGACAGAATCCATTTTTATTATGCTCTGTGGTATCTGAAAGACGGAGATACTTCCTTTATGTTAATGATCATGAAACAACACAAATTCGCTTTTCTTCTCGCTGCACTGCTGAGCACCTTCTTTCTCAATCTGTTTCCTCTGAACGCTACAGGGTACAATCTGAACGACGTATTACAGATTGCTGCAGGCGTTAATCTGCTGCAACGCCGCCATCAGGTCATTTCACTTATTGTGTTGCTGATAATTTTTGCCACCACACACTGGTTGCACACAGTCAGCGCCATGACACTGCTGTACTACGGGAGTTATCTGGTCTTTTTCCTTATCCTGTCCGTGATTGTGTTCCGCCAGGTGATTTTCTCTGCCCGGATAAACACAGAGTCCGTCTGCGCTGCGCTGAGTGGTTTTCTGCTTATTGGATATATGGGATTCTTTATGTTTTCTGCGATAGAAAGCCATATGCCTGGCGCGTTCCGGGGCCTGTCGCATGACGAGCTGCAGATGATGAATGAACTCTTTTATTATTCTTTCATCAGCATCCTGACGGTAGGATATGGCGATATTGTGGCCGTCAGCTGGCCAGCCCGTAATGCCACCATTCTGGTCATTCTCACAGGCTATATATACTCACTGGTCTTTATTGCCCGCATCGTCAGCGGATTTTCTGTGTCAGACAAATAGCCCTATTAAATAAACTTTGATGTATTATAACTCTCTGCCACCTGTATCAGTAAGTGGCAAAATGAAGGGGCAGCGGGACGCTGTTTACTGAAGTACAGACCGTCAGCAGACTCGCCGCCATTGTTCTGTATCTGATTGTATAACCTGTAAACATGACATTGATACCTGCAAAATTAACAACCAGCGCCCTGCTGGCCTTATCCCTGTTTTTCACTGTGAGTCAGTCCGGACAGGCATCCGTCACCCTGGCTGAAGGCAAACAATACACAAGACTGGACCGCCAGGTAAAAGAGGCTCCGCCTGTTGTGGAATTTTTCTCGTTCTATTGCCCGGCATGCAACAGCTTCTACAGTCCCTACCAGGTCAGTAAAAATATTGAAATAATATTGCCGGAAGGTGTGAAAGTTGAAAAATATCACGCCAGTTTTATGGGGGCGATGGGAAAGCAACTCACTCAAGCCTGGTCCATTGCCAAAGCCCTTGGCGTGGAAGATAAAGTGGAAGGACCGCTGTTTGAAGCCGTACTGAAACACCGTTCGGTAAAAAGCGAAGATGACATCAAAGCCGTATTTGTTCAGGCCGGCGTTGATGCCAGCGAATTTGATGCTGCCAGAAACAGCTTTATGGTGAAAACGCTGACCGCACGCCAGGAGAAGGCCGCTGAAGAATTTGGTCTTACCGGAACGCCGTCTTTTTATGTCAACGGTAAGTACCACATTAAAAACAACGGCATTAAAGACGGTTCCACCGAAGGCTACGGAAAGGAATTTGCTGAAGTTGTGCATCAGTTGATGACAACAAACCCCTGATACCTTCAGGTTATTACACAGGCTCTGTCACCACATCTCAGCCCTGCAGACAGTGCCTGTTTATTACCACTATTCAACCAGCTCCGGGGGGCGCAGTTCACAGCTAAAATCCTCCACCCTGACTGTATCGCCAGAGGAGCGCCCGTCCTCCTTCGGGATGAAAAATATCTTCTAACGCTCTACCCGGGTCATTTTGCTTTTTGAATAACGGATCCATTTGACCGGCAGATTGCCGGGGCTGGTTGCCGTTGCAGTAATTTTATAACGCGCTGTCATCATTCCTTCTCTGATGCCTGTAATACACCATCGACTGAGCCATCACCAGTGACGTAAGCGCGAAAAAAAGTCAGCGGAGCGGTAATGACTCATGCGATGGCATACTAAAAAAGCCCGCCATTCCTGCAGGCAAATTATCCTGAATAATGGAAAGCCAATGAAACAACACACAACCGATGAGATATTGCCCGGAGCTTTCGGCTAATTTCAACCCCGCGAAAAGGTTTCAGAATTTTTCTGAAAATTTCAGTTTCAGATATAACACACCGCACTGGAGCACGGTAAAAAGGAAAACGTGGGTATTGGTAAAAGTGGAATGCATAACAAAAGTGTCTGCCCTCTGATAATAATGAAAGTTATCCATCGTCTAATATCCCGGATTATTTTTCAGATTTTTTCATCAGCTGTGTATTCAGCCACAGCACCAGATAAAACGCATCCACCGTATCCGGTACCGTCAGGTACCAGCGGGGATGCGCGTAATCACTCTCTGCAGGCCAGCCTGACTGACCACTCACCGTCAGCAGAATATCCACCTGCCCGCCTGAAGCTCCCTCCAGGTGAAGTGCCACACTGTTGCTGAATCCCACGCGGTGCGGATGGCAGGTCATCCTGACCGGCGCGGTCAGCCGCTGCCGGATATGATCCAGCAGTATCATAAGCTGTGCATGGTCATCCGCTGTCAGGCTGGCCGCGCCCTGCACCTCCACACAGAACAGCCCCGGTAACGGTTTTGCAGTTTCTGTGCTCAGGCTCAGCATCGGGTATTTCAGTATCATCATCCCCTTACCTCCCCGTCACTCAGCCCACGCAGGCGGTCCAGTTTCCGGGCAACCAGGAAGGCCGCCTCCAGCTCGCTGCACTGATGTGCTTTCATTAATGTCCGGCGCTCCGCCTTCTCCTCCTTCTCCGTCATCCCCAGCGCCAAGTAAATACTCGGTGGGACCACCCGGAACAGCGCCTCCACCTTCTTCGCCAGTACCACCCCTTCCGTGTAACACCCCGACAGTTTGCTGGCTGACAGCAGTACCGCCTTCTGCTCTTCCGTCAGGGCCTTAAAGCGGGCAATGTTATTCACCTCCTCCGGCGGCATGGTCAGACACACCCACCACTCGGCCATATTCAGCATCTTCTCGGCGACATCCGGATAGTCCTTCAGGTTCTGCGTGGCCAGCCACAGCCAGGCACCCAGCTTGCGCCACATTTTCACCACCTTGGTTTTGTACGGCGCCAGTAACGGATTTGCCGTCACAATGTGTGCCTCATCCACAACAAACAGGATATCCCGCCCCAGATACTGATCGCGCTCCGCAATGTTGTTAATCATGTTCGTCATCGACACCATGGTCAGCGCCATCTGCGCTTCATACCCTTCACGGGCCAGATGCCCCAGGTCAACCAGCGTCACATCCGCTTCCGGCCACAGCGCCCCTTCCCGGTTAAACAGCTCCGCCTCAAAGCTGCCCGGCTGGGTGAACATCCCCAGCGCTTCCGCCATCTCTGCCGCTTTCATCCGCCGGAGTTCATTTCGCTGACTGTCCCGGGAGATTTCCCACAGTGCCGACTGCAAATCCGCTGGCAGCATCTGGCGCCCCTCCCGGTACGTGGCGTGTGTGGACATCAGCAGGGCTTCGCGGATCATCGCCCTGTCCGCCCGCTTGAGTGCAGCCTCTTCCTTCGGATCTCCCCCGGTGATCATCATGCGGGCAGAGATTTCCATTTCACCCAGAATATCGCGCTGATCCTCCTCTTCATCCCCCTCATCAATCTCTGGCAGCGCCTGCTCATCCACATCCTGCAGAACCTGCCCTTCCTCAACCAGTTTATACGCATCCGCAAACGGAGGCAGGCTGACGCCGGTACCCGGTTTCACGCTGATTTTGTTGACGCTCAGCCCGAGACTCTCAAAATAATCGGCCAGCAACCCGAATGAGTTTCCGGCTTCGGCAATAAATAACCGGGGACGGTGCACCGCCATCATCTGGGAGAGTACAGCACACAGCGTGGCAGACTTTCCTGCACCGGTCGGACCAAACAGCAGCAGATGTGCGTTCTGGGTGCGATCCAGTTTATTCAGCGGATCAAAGGTCAGCACATCCCCTCCCCGGTTAAAGAAGCTGAACCCGGGATGACCGGTGCCCGTCTCCCGCCCGGTCACCGGCAGGAGCCCCGCCAGATGCTGCACCCACATCAGACGCGTGTACCACTGCTTCCTGTCCGTATCCGGGTCAAAACACATGGGCAGCGCGCGCAGCCAGCTGTTCAGCGGCCCCACATCAAACTCCGGACGCACCGGATGCAGACCGGCCCCCAGCAAAGCTGTGTTCAGGGCCACCCGCTTATGCTTCAGGCTGTCCATATTCTCTGCCCGTAACAGAAAGCTGATCCCGGCCCGGTAGAGCTTGTGGCGGTTCCCCAGATATTCCTTCACTGTTGCCACATCCTGACGGGCCCGGATTGACTCCGTGTTTTCCCCGACCGCATTTTTTGACAGGCGGGTGAAACGCTCTTCCAGTGTGTCCTGCGGCTGTACCACAATGGTCATGCACAGCAGAGTGCCTTCGGGAAAGGTATCCATCAGGGCATTCACTGTCTTTTCACCCCGCCCCTTCTCACCGGTCAGTGTGCCGGGCTCCGGTGGCGTACGCAGTTTCTCCACCACCACGGCGGTGTGCGGAAGTCCGTCCAGCCACCACACGCCGTTTTCCGGATCAGACACCGGCGGCGTGAACCAGAGGGTTTCCGCAAAATCGGCCATCACCGGCATCATTCCCTCCTGCGGCTCTGCCCGGGAGGCCAGACGGTACAGCGTATCCCTGTCCACCCACTCCGGACGGGGATTGAACAGCCTGAGCAGCCAGCCATGAACCTGCAGACCGTTCATGCGGGTGCAGCGCACGCCAGCACCACCCAGTGCCCCCACCACGCGTTCACACACCTGATTCAGCATCGCCACCGGCGGCATCGGATCATGGTTGTTTTTCCCGATACGGCGGTACACCACCATCCGGGTCCGTCGCTGCTGACCACGCCAGAGCTGCCCGGTAACCAGCGTGTCCGTGAAGAGTCCTTCCGGACGGGCGATCCCCCGCAGATGACGTTCCATCTCTTCCAGCCAGGCTTCCGTAAAGGCCGTACGCTGCGCATGGGGCTTCACATACCCTTTCAGATGGTCAAGGTACGCATCCACATCATTTTCATCCTGACAGAAGAACTGCACCACCCAGGGGTGGCTGTCGTATTCATCAAAGCTGTCCTGCAGGGCATCCTCCACCGTGTCACGGATTTGTTCCAGACGTTCCGCCGTGCGCCCTTCTGTGGCAGCCGGTGTCACCTCATATACCGCCCCGACCGACACACCATCATCCAGCAGCAGGCACTGTTCCTCATCCAGGTATTCCACCCAGGGCAGAAAATCAATAATGGACGGGCCCGCATGGTAAATCTTTGCCTCCGCCTGGCGGGTCATACGCCCGGGACGGGGCAGGTTACGAGGGATACTGTCGTCACCGGCTCCAGCCTGATGAGTGCACTCTGCTGACGCAGCCGTCTCTGTAGACGCTGCCATCTTCACTTTCTTTTTAAACAATGGAAAAACCATCTGGTTGATACGAACGCATCCCGCCTGTCTGACATAACAGTCTTTCAGCGTTCCCCCTTAAAATGCGTTGTTAAACCACCGGTATCGTGCAGCTCCCGGCACAATCACCATACTCATCCTGCCCGTCAGAACGCCGCGGTGCGTTCACCAGGCATCGCATACTGCGTCTGGCTGTAAAACGAAAACACCGTGCTGTATCCCGGTACCGGTGAATTCCCGTCCGCAAGGTGCGGAAAGACATACATCACCATGTCCGGGTTAGGCAGGCGTGGAAACTGCTGACTGATTTCACTCTCCTGTGTCCGGCTGTAACTGAGGTCTGTCTGCGCAGCGTACTGCTGTTCCGTTTCTGTCAGTGGGCGGCGCAGCGTGTCGCGGGATGCAGCAGCATAACGTGCACTTCCACTGTCCGCCTGCCTCTGCCAGATTTCCAGCATCGTCTGGTCACCGGCGGGCAGCAGTTCCTCTTTTGATGTCGCACAGCCGGACAATGTCAGCGTGACGGTAATCAGGGTCATTACAGAAAAAAAATGCTTCACGGTTTACTCCCTCAGTCCAGACCACCCTGTGCGTCCGCCTCTCCCGGCAGGGTGAAGTCATAACGCACCTTACGGCCCTGGTCTTCGTAATCAATCGCCAGCTGGCGGGTGATGTGAACGGCCAGCCTTTTTCCCGGTGGCACATAAATGGCATCAAACGTCTGCCCGTAACGCTGCTTCACCCACTCTGCTGTCTCATTCATTCCGCCGGAAATTGCCTTACCCAGTGCCGCCTCCCCGGCACTGCCGGTCAGCGTGGAAGAAAGGCCGTTGACGTTATTCTGCGTGGTGTACTGCCCCTGACTCAGGGCCTCACCAGCCGCCCCTGCGGCAGACAGACCAAAAATGGTGGGCAGGTATGTGGCAGCATTGGATTTACGGGTGCCACTGATACACGGAATGCCATCCTCATCCGAAATCCAGCCAATGCCGCCGGTGTTATTCCCGTTCTTCGTATTCTGGTTGCTGTTGGTGGTGCCGTTCACATCCGGTGCCGGCAGCGTGCGAACCCGCCCGTCAGCAAACACAAAGGTGATACTGTTCACCTGTCCCCGCACACAGGAGAGCGTCCAGTCACCACTGGCGGTACCGGACACCACGGCCCCTTCCACATCCGGCAGTTCAATGCCGTTGGCGGTCAGGTTGTCCTTACCGATAAGCACCTTGAACGGATAAGGGTCTGTCACCGTGCCGTTAAACGGCACCCGCCCCAGCAGGGCCGTCATTGCCCGGCTCCCGACCAGGGTGGCATTTTCCGGCAGGGTGTAGACGGCCTGTGTGGTGGCCTGTTGTTTCTCGTTACTGTATCCCTTAACCTGCTGTTCATACGCTGCCTTCTGGCGGGTCAGCGGGTTATCATCCAGAAAGGAGGAGGGGAAACGGGGACCACTTTTGCCCCCTGCCACATCCCGTGGGTCAGGCTGTGACTGGTCAGCCGGCGTCACCCACATCAGGCCATCGGCCCCCTGTGACACCGTGCTTCCCGGAGAACCACTCAGTCCGTCAAGCCCCAGCCCGAGGGGAATATCGCTGTCGGTACTGCTGTTCGCATCCGCCTTACCGGAGTGCCCCTGTTGTGACAGCTGTTCCGTCAGGGACTGCACCTTTGCCATCAGGGTGTTCTGCTCGTTCTGCAACTGGCGCTGCTTCTCCTCATAACTTTTCTGCAGCCCGGCCACGGCATCGTTCAACTGACCAGACACATCCGTGCCGCGTTTGCGCAGTTGTTCATTCTCCTTCAGCAGTTTGCTGTTCTGTTCGTCCAGCGTCTGCTGACGTTCACGTACCTGATTGAGACGCCCGATAAGCGTGCGCAGGGTGTCCTCCGGCGTGTCACCCTCAACACCCAGCGCCTTCAGCTCCTCCTGAGACAGAGCCCCCGGAACCTGTGTCTGCTGTGCTGACGGGTCTGATGACGACGCGGAATCACCACAGCCTTTAAGCCCGATGAATACCCCGCCCACCACCACAACGGGCACCACAAATTTGACCAGCGTGTTGGATTTAATCTGCACGGCTCACCTCCCTGCGGGCGCTGCCCCCGGCCTTACGTACTGCAGTGGCATTACGCCGGACTGGCTCTGCGATAAACGCCCTGTCCGGTCTGCCCTCTGTCACCAGATACAGTGTTGTGGTGTCCTCCGGTGTGCCGGCGGCCCCCAGCCAGCGGTGCTGGAACGTGGCGGTCACAAAGTTTCCCTGCAGTGCCCTGGGGTCCAGCACCACCTTACGGCTGACCGTACTGGTGAGCTTCAGTGCCACCACCGTGCGCCCACCGGCTCCCCATGCCGCCAGTGGCGTGACGGTCAGCGGCTCTGACGGATACAGGGTGGTGATGCGCCCGGGCAGGTGATGACTGACCGTGTGAACACCCGGCACCGCCTCCAGAGTCCTGAGCGGGGCATACAGGGACTGGGCGGCGTAACGGGTCAGCAGCACCGGCAGGGGCGCGCTGTAACGAACCGGCTGACGACGGGCCTGCGTGCCGTCAGCCTGTCCCGGTACCCGCGACTGACCGGCGGATGTTTTGCCGGATGAGGACGCCGGTTTCATCAGGTCAGTCGCCTGACTGACCGTGCTGACCTCACCGTCATACACAATACGTACCGGCTCAGAAGGTCCCTGTTCACCGGCGGTGACATCGAGCAGAATCATTTCCCCGGTCTCCACATCCTGCAACTGCAGCCGTGTCTGTGGAAAGGCACTGTCCGCCTTCAGGTACACGGCACCACCGGTACTCTGTACCCGCAGCTTACCGTTCAGTGCCGGCGGGAATCCCACCCGCACATTTTTGTCCGCAAAAATCACCCGCTCCTGCCCCACCTTCAGTGGTACGGATAACGGAATACGCTCCCACTTCATCAGTTCGTCAGCATGCAGCGCAAACGGGGGTATCAGTAACGGCAGCGCAATCAGACTCCCCCTAATCAGACGACAAACGTTGCCCTTTATCACTGTGTCCCTCCGGCAGCCGGCGCGGCTTCCAGCCGTTGTGGTGTGCTGCTGTAGCAGTCAAGCGCCATCCCGAAAGGGTTATGCTCCGGGTCTCCCTCCCAACGCACCACTTTCAGGGGATAACGCACCAGCGCACGTTTGACCGGCTCGGCATGAAAATACTCATCCGCCACCAGGTCCAGACGTACCAGCCAGTTATCCCGGCCCTGTACAGTGACCGGATTTTTGTTGTAGCGGCCACCGTACCCGTGTTCAGGAATTTCATACACCACGCGCACACGGTCGAGCAGTTCCCCCGCATCCTTACGACGGCGGGCATCGCTCTCCATCAGTTCACGGCATGACGGCGTCAGATAGGCTGACAGGGCATGAATTTTAGCCGGGTAATCCACCTCACCGTTCTTCGGCCAGGCATTCAGCTGCTGGAAGATATAAAAGGCAAAGGAGTAAACTGTTGACGGAGGCACTTCCCACCACGGACGGGTACTGCCGGAACGTAAATCCGGCGGGTTATGAATGGTCAGACGGCTGGGGGCAGTCATCCAGCCGAGACAGGCCAGCAACAGAAATCCTGCCAGCACGGCACTGATAATGCGCAGGCTGCGGATATGCTGGTCTCTGTCCTGAAGGGCATGACGAAAACGACTCATAAAACTCTCCTTACCGGCCGGGAACGGCGCAGGGACCAGCCCTGCGCCACCATAATCAGTGATGAACGACCCATACCGGCACGACACTTTTTCTCCTCCAGCCGCTGCCAGAGCCAGTTATCCGGCTTGCCACGCTTCATCCGGGTGATCCAGCTTCCCCCAAACCAGATCAGCAGCAACGGCGTGACCATCATCCCGGTCGGGATAATCACCCAGCCTGCCAGCGGAAGCAGCGGTAACGGCCAGAGCAGGCCGAGACCGGCACCACTCAGTGCAGCCAGCCCCAGCTCTGGCGTGGTAAAGCCCCGGAACACAGCCGGCTCCACGTTAAGGCGATCGGGTAAAAAATGAATGGTCTGCATGGGCGGCGTTCCTTACAGAATGATGGAAGCCGATTTGGTCAGCAGCCAGATCACCGCAACCAGCAGGATCACCCCCACCACCACGATGGCACCAAACTGGCTCCAGCCTTTTTTGCCGTCCTGCACTTCTGCGAACGTGGAAATCGCCGCATTCGCAACGACAATAAAGCCGATGGCAGAGATAATCAGGCCCCCCAGCACCACGCCGTCCTGGGAATATCCTTTAATCTGCCCGAACAGACCGCTGCCACCGCCGGAAGACGGGGGCTCCATGGTGGGCAGGTCAGCCAGAGCCGGCTGCATACTCATCCAGAGCAACAGACACAGTGAGAACACGGCCTGCCACAGGCGTAACAGCATTGTGTGCAGCAGAAAAACAGCATGTTTCAGAAAACGAAAACACCACTTCATACAGACAAAATCCTCATAATCATGATTCAGATAACAACTCACCTCAGCTGGCAAACATCCAGATACTGAGAACCAGCAGTAGAGCCAGCCGGATAAAAAAGCGCCCCAGCATTGCGCTGCGGACTTTCTCGTTACTCCAGCCCGCCCAGACATCCAGCAGCGCCCAGGCCGCCCAGAGAAACAGCACGGCAAAAAGCAGCCCGAGTGACAGCAGATGCAGGGTACTGATATCCATTTCCCCGGATGCCGCTTTAAAAGCGGAAGACTGCACGGCAGACATGCCCATCAGGGACGCTCCCGCCGGTAGTGCCCGTTCACGGCTGACGTTGTGCGGGGCTGGGCCCGGGAAGGCGTGAGATAGCGGTCAATGCCATCACGAATGGTCTCCAGATCGGCACGCGCCCGGGGATAATCAAAGAAGTAACGGGATGGCTCAGACGCGCCGGACTGCACAGCGGCCAGCCGGGCCCGCTCCAGCGCCGCCTGCACCTGGTCAAGCTGGCGCATGGCGGTGGCCAGTTCATCCTGTTCAGCCGCCTGAACGGGTATGGCAAGAGTGAAAAGAAACAGCATCCCCGCGGCACCGGCCCGACGGCCGACACGACAGGCTGATGCCGGAAAAGAACGCATACGCACCTCCTTCAGAGTTAAACGGTGCGTACAGGATGCGTAAGGCAGGGAGGCAGGTCAGCAATAAACTCTGTTTACAGAACTGAAAATTTTTACGGGAAAAGCAGCATGGCTGAACACCGGAAGATTTTCCGGCGCTGAGCAAGGATTCTGATGGTGTTGGCTGGCAAACTCACACATTTGCACCGACATCCGGACTGGCAAAAAAAGGATTTACACCGGGGGATAATTTCATCGTGACGTGAATGAATTAACACTGTCGGGAACAACGCTCAGAAATTACGCTGTTCTCATTTGTAACATTAATAAAGGCGGAATCATGACTGAGCTTACACCGAAGATATATGCTGGCGCACTTGCCTTCTGGCTCCTGTTTTACTGCTTCATCAAAGTTGCAGAACTCCGTTTTCCTCCGTGGTGCTGGACCATCATGCAATGTATCACCGTTTTTTTTCTCATCACACTGCCTGTTTTCCTGCAGGTATTGGTGCGGGGCAGTTAATCTGCATACCCATTCAAAAGGAGAGAATATGCCTGAACATCTGTTTCTGCCCCTACTCCTGGGCTGGTTATTTTTTTGCGCCTTCTGGTTTGTATTTCTCAATTACCTCCGTCTGGAAGAACCCCATTACCCTCTGTGGGCATGTTACGTCATACAGACCATCAACTGGATCGTTATTGTACTGAACGTTATTGTCATCCCTGTACTGACAGTGACAGTCTTCCGTCCGTTTCTCACATCAGTGAACTGACACCCGGCGTTTTCCGCTGACGCGCGATGAGAGCTATTACGTGGCTTGTCTGCTGACAGCCCGGCACAAAACACGTTTTGTGTCGGGCTGTCCAGCGTCTGTGGGTTATAAATACTTCTTGAAGGACGCCATGGTTACGGTGATGGCCACACCCAGCAGCATGGCCGCCGGCCATATCAGCAGGTTCGGGTACACTGCTGTCGGCCAGGACAGATAAAGAATGCAGGGAATGTATATCGCCGGTTTAATGGACTTTCTGGCATGGTGATAAACAAAGCTGGATTCATATGCCGCACCGTACCGGCGCAGGTCACGTCTTCCCAGACCTTCCACCACAGCCACCAGAGCCACCATCACAAACAGAGGGGCTGACAGCACCAGAATCGTCACCCGGACCAGCGTCACCACCGTCACATATACCGTGGCCATCAGGTAATCATGCAGGTAATGCGCCAGCCAGCGGCCCAGGGTATCCGCCTCCTGTATCACACGGTTATCGACCGAAGCTCCCTGCTTCATCCAGGCCATAAATCCGCTGTCCACAAACAGCCACTGGTACGCCGTGGACACCCACTTCATCACCGTAACTGACGGCGCGGACAGCAGCAGACTGCGGGTAAATTCCGAGGATAACCAGCCCAGCTCGGTGCTCATGACCGCTTCACTGTGCTTCGCGCCCTGTTCAGGCCAGAAAAATGCAATACCCACGTACTCAATCAGCAGGCTCAGCAACAGGGAGGAGAGCACCATCCCGGCCAGTGTCCACGGCCACCCCCACAGCAGGTTATACAGCAAACCGTGCCGGCGTGGCGGTTGTGCGGCGTCAGGACGGTTCACATCACGACGGGAATCAGCCATGTCCGTCTCCTTCCGGCACATTCACGGCCGGGGCTTCATGCCACCACCCCTCTCCGGTGTGGTAATTACGCCGCATGGCCTCAGCCACTTTTGCAATGCTCTCCGGCATCAGCGCATCGTCCTTATCCGGTGCCGGCAGCGGCATCCGGATTTTCCACAATTGTCCGCCTTCCAGCAGGGCAAATGCCTGCCCCTTTGGCAGGGTGACGATATCCGCCGGCTCCAGTAAGGGTACCTTTACTGTACCGACGCGGTCCTGGGTGCTGGAGGTGAAATCCTGACCGGACGTCACATCGGCGGTATCCTGATGCCCCGACACCAGTGTTTTGGTGTAAATCTCCACCTGAGGCAGCTGACTGGTCAGCAGCTCTGCCGTCCGGTTCTCCCTGACGCGCAACATAATCATGTTATTGAAGTTACCCTGTACCTGGGCAGTTTTAGCCGCATTACCGATGCGGGCTTCAATATCCGAAGACGTCTGGGTATACGCCGTCACCTGCATACCGGCACCGCCGCCCTTGTTGATGAGCGGAATAAATTCATCGCCCATCAGTTCGTTGAATTCATCACAGTGCAGGTTGACCACATTTTTACTCTCCCCGGCACCGGGCAATCCGGCATTCATACCGTGTTTGTAGATATGTCCGGCCACACTCACCAGGTCTGCAAACATGGAGTTTCCCACGGCACTGGCCACCTCACTGTCACTGAGCGCATCAAGACCGATATACACCACGGCCTTTTTACGTATCACCTGTTCCCAGTCAAACACGGGACGGGTATCACTCATATCCAGGTAGTCCGGTGCCAGCAGCTCTGCCATTCTTCCGGTGGTCAGCTTCTCCAGCAGCGGCAGCAGGGAGGCCACGATTTTATCGAAATAGGTCCGGTCATAACGTACGGCACTGCGCAGACCATCAAGCACCGGGTCATACAGTTTTTTCCCGGTTTCACTACTGAGCGCCACTTCAGTGGCCCAGATACGCAGGGCATCCGGCTGATTCTGCATGCTCCGGGGCACATCCTCCTCACCCAGCACATTCATGTTATTCAGAATGGCGCTTTCCAGTTCCGGCATCTGTTCACTGACCACCTTTCCGGCATAGCGAATATAGAGGTCTGCAATATTGTTCACATAGCGCATAATCAGCGTGTAATCCGGGCGTTCTCCCAGCGCCACCAGGGCGCGGGCAATGATATTGACAAAACGCCAGGCAAACTCGCGGAAGGCCGCACTGTTACCTTCACCGGACAACTGTCCCGCCACACGGGTGGCCACTTCCGACACCCGGCCAAAACGCCCCACTGCGTTATAACGCGCAGAGATTTCCGGCCAGCCCAGATGAAAGATATAAAGCTCATCGCCCCTGCCGGCACGGTGTGCTTCTGCCCGGACACGCAGCAACAGGTCAGCATCCCCTTTGGGGTCAAAGACAATGGTGACCTCTCCCCGGCGGATATCCTGTGTGACCAGCAGCTCTGCCAGCCGGGTTTTACCGACACGGGTGGTACCATAAACAATGGTGTGTCCCACCCGCTCTCCCAGCGCCAGCGTCACATCCTGTTCATCCGGTTCAATACCATGCAGGGCCGGATTCCCGCCCACCGGCGGCAGGGGGCGTACCGGATTCAGCGGAGAGTCCTGACGCAAAAGTGCGCCCAGGCGGGGGACGGTATGCTCCGTTTTCAGCTCAAGCTGACGGGCCATCCGGTACAGCCAGCCGGGCTGAAGGTACCTGGCCACCTCCGGGCGCAGCGTATCCTGAAGGCGCTGGGTGTGTTTCTGTGTCCAGCGAAATCCCCGCCCCAGAAAAAGGCGCTGACGGCTCACGGGTATCTGCCGGGTACTCATCACATAACGGGGCAGACGCCGCAGATTGCGACGGTAGCGGATGACCTTCATTCCCTGGCGAAAACGGACCGCTGCCAGAACACCAAAACCGGCAGCAGTGGCATAACTGACCGACGGCGCGAGCGCCACCGCCCAGGGCGCTGTCACACAGACACAGGCCGCCGTTGCCGCCACCACGGCAGTGTTCAGCTCCACCGCCGGTCGCAGTAGGGCCTCAATCACATAACGGTTACTCATGACCGGGTACCTCTCTGTAAAAGACGCCGCCACCATGAGCGCGGCAAATCGTTCTCCGGTGACGCTGACAGTGTCTCCAGTCTGCGCTGTAACACTATCACCTCCCGCCATGCGTCTGCCGCATTCAGCAGTAATGCCTTATACACCGGTGGCCCGTCATGTCCGCCTGCACGCACATCATCCACTGTCAGCAGGGCTTCTGTGCTGAAACGGTCCACTTTCCAGCAGGCCAGGTCTTCGCGGGAAACACACTGCCGCCGGGTCTGCAGACGAAGATACACCCCATGCCGGGACAACGGTTCTGTCAGGTTGTGAATCTCCCGACAGGCAGACCGGAACTCCCGGTCCGTGTGATAAACACTCTGGGCCACATTGTGAAGCTGTGTGCGCCCCTCCCCCTGCAGGTGAAACAGAAAGCGGGCCAGACAGCTGCGGTGATTACCGTCAGCACTGACATACCAGTGAATGCCATCCGTGCTGACAAAACTCATCCCGGCATGCTGTTGCTCTGCCTGCGTGTAATATCCCGGATTCTTTTCGAGTAACGGGATATTGATGTCCATGCGTTTACCGCGCTCCAGCAGCTCCAGCCAGGTCATTCCGGCATACTGTGGATGGTCAGTCCCCACAATGCGGTACACATTGATACTGCCCTGTCCCGTCCAGTAGTGTTCCGTAATAAAATCCGACATTGCCGCAAACTCTGCGGCATCCCATGCAGCCAGTTGTTCATTTGCCCAGACAGGAATATTTGCCTGCACACGGGCCAGCAGTGAAGCCGTCATACCTGACCTCCCTTCTGCGGAATTGCATCATTATCATGGTCAGGCCAGTGTGCAACCGCACCACGGCCCCGGCCACATCCACAGTGTGGTGATACCGGTACGGATGCGTTTTTCCGGCGCAACATGCCGGCCGAAATGCCTTCCAGAACCACTGATGCCAGCAGCAGTGTCAGCGCCAGTATGTGCAGTGACTGAAAATCTGCCTCTGCAGCCTGCCTGAAAGAGCGCGGTGACCGGAGGCATTCTGAATCAGTGGCGGACTGTGCACGCCACTCCCCGGTTGTCACCGGCGTCACAAAGGGACGCGACGGGCACCGGGGCATCATCACCGTCCCTTCCGGTGCATCACGCCACCGTGCTGACTCCGCCTCATAACGCTGCGCCAGCCCCGTCACACCTCCGCTGGCAACCTCAACGAAATACAGCATCATCAGGCATCCCGTCAGCACGGATGGCCAGACAATCACTATCCTGAATAAAAGCATAAACATCCGTTTTACCGTCATCATTTCCGCTCCCCCCTGGTAAGTTCATCTGTCAGTAATGTTCCGTTCAGCAGTTTCAGCAGACGCTGCCCGCTGACCAGTTCAATATCCGGCCACAGCGTCAGCCTGGCCCTGCTGGCCGCCCCCGTACGACCGGTATGAATAAAAAACCCCCGGCCCCCTCCCGGCGCAGCAGTTCCCCGAAGGCATCAATATGTGCCGGGCGGATGGTCCGTCCGTAGCGCTTTGCCTGTATCAGCCAGCGCTCACCGTTAATCATCACCTGTCCGTCCAGACCGCCATCACCGCTGTAGCAGGGATTGTGAATAACCGTCATTCCCTGCTGCGCCAGGGCCAGTAACAGTAGCTCTTCGAAGACATACGGATTGATTTTGCGCAGATACTTCAGGCGATGGGCATCCCCCGGCAGTGTCTTCAGTCTGGCCAGTACCCGGACGGCGGTGGCGCGATAACGCTGATGGCGACGAAGCCGGACGCATCCCCGTTTCCGTCGCCATTCCCGCAGAATGAGCATCAGCAACACGGTCAGCAGGCAGAACGTCAGACAGGCCATCAGCACCGGGCTGACCAGCAGGGCTGCGGTTATCACAGGTGCCTGCATCATGGCACCACCTCCTGTGACAGCCCGTTGTCCGTTATCAGTACCGGGTAAGACTTCAGCTGTAACCGGCGGGCCAGCGCAGAACCGGATGCCGGTGCCATCGCCACGCCGGGGGCCAGTTCACGCAGCGTGCGCAGGCCGTTTTCATCAGCCACATTCACCACCATTCCGGCGGCATGTCGCGCCCGGAGCACAGCCGCATTTTTCTGCAGCCACTCGCGGGAATACGCATCATCCCCCACAAGGAAAAGTGCACCGATGCCCGGTAGCTGAAGCGGGCGTGGTGTCACCTCGCCGGGTGACATTTCAGGTGTGCTGACCGGCAGCATCGCCGCTTCCCCCTGCAGAAGAGGCGGTGGTGAAACAACCGGTGCAGAAGCCGGTGCCTGCCGGTTGATACCCTCAAAAAAAGAAGCAGCATCCCTGCCGCCCAGGTCAGCAATCACCGTCAGTTCAGCACTGACGCTCGCTGAAAACAGAAGCCATACAGGAAAATAAAAAGTAATCAGTCTCAGTCTGTTCATTCACGCCTCCAGGGCTCTGTCCAGATATAATCCGCAGCCGGTGCCAGCATGGCGGTCTGCTGTGGCGTCATACCTTTTGCATGCAGCCGGTCCAGATGACGTCTGACCACGGTGGTGTAACGGGCGGCCGGCTTTCCACCGGCAGGATGGTGATAACAACCGGCTGTCTTCAGCCAGCTGTCGGGATGGCGCTGACGGCACTCCTGCAGAATGACCGCCGCCGTCTCAAGACTGGTGTACGGGTCAAAGGCCGCCCATGTTGACGGGAAACGATGACCATTCCACCCCAGATTGACCTGCGCTATTCCGACATCGATGCGTCTGGCCGGATAACGTTTCAGAAACACCTGCAGTGCCTGCCAGGCCTCCAGGCGACTGGCATAACGGTACCCCTTTCCGGCCACGTTGATTGTCCAGGGCCAGGGGCGGGAGACATCCGGAAGACACCCGTCGCGGCGGGAATACTGCATAACACCGGCCATATCACCGGGCGCCATGGCGGTCTCTGTCAGGGAGACGGCATACAGCACTTCTGCCGGAATACCGTGTGCGCGGGCCACCTGCACATACCCGTCCGGAATGGTCTGCGCAACAGCCTGACACATGCCACTGCCTGCCAGCATCAGCAGAACGGTCAGAATGCAGCCACGCGCCATCCGTCCGCCCCCTGCTGCAGTACCACCGGCATCTGTCCCTCACCAAAACGCAGCCAGCGCCCCGCATCATGGTTCAGGGTGATATGCCGGCTGCGGACCTTCTCCGGCGGTATGTTGTGCTCCCGTGCCCACTGACGAAGCAGCCCGTCTTTCCCCTGACTGTCCACCAGGTAAATATCCACCGGCTTACCGGATGCCAGCACCTTACTCAGGCGGACATCACAGGACGCACAGTCCTTCGCCTTCACAAACAACGCCAGTCTGCCTCCGGTGTCTCCGGTCAGAACACCGGTATCGCCCATACTGACCGGCAGCTTTCCGGGATAAAGACGCTGCCATGCCGCATCAACCTCCCGCTGAAAAGCCAGCTCCTTCTCCGTGCGGGCATACTCTTCCTTCACCCACTTTTCGGCATACGCCCGGCGCTCAGCCGGGGTCCGCGCCTCAATTCCCAGTGCTGTCAGCGGGTCCAGACCCGGCGACTGTATCCCGCGGGGTCCCTCCATCAGTTCCTGATAACGTCCCCAGTCCTCCTCACTCAGTCCCCATCGGTCGGCCTGCTGTTGCAGCGACTGCGTGGCGCTCTGTGTATGCTGCGACGTATCCGTGCGGGACGCGTCCGTCCCGGTCGTGTTCTGGTCTGCAGCCTGTACCAGTACAGGTATCAGCATCACCAGTAACAGGGATTTCACTCTCATCTTCACTCACTCCACCCTGACCTGTACCTGACGTCCGTTCACCCGGAACGTCGCCTGTTCGTGACCGGCATGAATCAGTGTCCAGCCGGCCACACTCTCACCTTCCCCGAGCAGTGCCACCTGCGACAGGCTGGTATATCCCCGGGGTGCCACCGCCGCATATGACAGCGCCCCCCGGCGCTCGGTGCCGGTCAGCACAAACGGTGCCTGACGGGAGGTGCGCGACGTACCTGAACGTGCAGTTAGAGGGCGGGCGGTTTTCTGTACCACCGGAGAGGGTTCTTTCGTTCCGGATACGTCTTTTTTCTCATTGTCGGAAGCAGAAGGGGATTCGGACTGAACAGCCCGGGGCTGTGGCTTCTCTGCCAGTGCCGCCAGTGTGTCCAGCCGCAGGGAAAGGGCTTTCTGTGCTGCCTGAATCTGCTCAAGGGACGCCGGCAGTTCCGTAAGCTGCGTCTGCTGAGACGCCGTCAGAACGGGCTGCCGGGCCAGCTGCGCCAGACGCGCACTCTCTGTCTGCAGCTTCGCCTCCAGTTCATCCAGTCGTGACTGCAACGGGGCCAGCGAAGCCGGTGTCAGACGCTCCCCCTGCTGTTGTTCCAGTGTTGCCAGACGGGTATCCATCGCCAGCATGCCGCGCCCCGTCAGATACAGAGCCACTCCCGTCACCATAACCAGCAGAATCAGGGAGCCGACTGCCACGCCCCGCAGAAGTAAACGCCGCCGCGTTGTGGGTTTATCTGCCGGGACAGGTGTCATCATCTCCTGTTGTTCGCTCATTTTTTCAGGAAGCCTCCCTTAACCGGTTGTGCCACCGGGGCCGTTATTACAGGAGAAGCTGGCACCGGTGCCAGCTGGCCTGCCGGTAACTGATACCCCGCCCGCAAGCTGTGGCAGACCACCCGCTGAACGTCATCCACCTCCAGTTGCCAGGCCGGTCCCGCCATCACCTGCAGGGCCGTACGCAGTCGCACCGGTCCCTGCTGATACTGCACGGCGGGCAGGGGCTGGCGGTACAGCACACCATTAGCCGGCCCAGTGGCACACAGCGTGTAACCGGACTGTTTCAGGGCATAACGCATGGCATCGGCCACGGTGGGCTTTAACGACGCCGGAATACGGATATCAATCACCTGGGAAAGCGGGTCACGCTGCGCTGCCTGCGGTGCCGTGCTGACCAGCAGGTAACGGTCGTAACGCACCACCTCCGGTGCCGGCTGCGCATAAATATCCTGTGACACCGGCTGCACATTGCGGGAAACGCTGACGGAAGGTACCGGCATGGCCGGCGCACGTTGCTGAAGTTTTTGTGGACTGTTACACCCGGCCAGCAGGGCCAGGGTAACCAGGGAAAATAAGATCCCGGGTTGCATCTTCATCCGGATAACTCCTCTGCAGTGATAAAACAGCGGTCACTGTGCAAAGAAGCGCCGGCAGGCTCAACGAACAACTCATTATCAGTAAACAAAAAAAACGCCAGCGTAAAAGCTGGCGTGATGTTGATTATGCGGAAAGTGGCCTCTCATATCAGCCACACTCCGCCCCGTGATAACACGGAAACGGATTAACCGAGCGCTTTCTGCAGCTCGTCATCAGAAAGCTGCAGGATCTCCTGAATACTCTCAGGCGACATCCCCATCTTCTGCATCCGACGGGCTGCCTCAAGCGTCTTTTTTCTCTCTTCCTGACGGCCTTTCTCGATACCCGCCAGTTCAAGTCGTTCAGCGATAGTCATAATATCATCCTCATACCGGGGCAGATGTTCTGCCATCGCCCGTATAAATTCCGGTGAAGCCGAATCGCACGCCTTCACCATATAGTTTAACAGAACCACCACCTGATCGTGTGTTCCCTGTATCTGAAGCAACTGTGACAGAAAGTCAAGCTGCGTCATCAGATCGCCCTTCCGCTGACGGACCTTCATCAGAAGCATCAGGGCAGCCATCTGCTGATAGCGACGGATACCCTCATCATCAAGAAGACCAACATCAATAACGCGGGGCGGCTTTCCTTCGCCGTAAAGCTCCCGACCAAGCGCCGGATCGTCCAGACAGTCCAGCCAGTTCAGGCTGTACGGATACGGACTGGGTTCACCGTGATAAAAAAGCACCGGGATCACAACGGGGGCCTGATTATGCGTTTTCAGGTGACGATACATTATCGCCAGCACATAATGCATCATGCGCAGGGCCATAAAACGATCCGCAGAGCTCTGATGTTCCGTCAGCGCGTAGATGTAGCCATCACGCCCGTCGGTGGTTTTCATGCTCCACAGAACGTCACTGGCATACTGACGCAAATCCGGATCCACAAACGTGGCCGGCTCCAGCTTCAGGGTGTTCATGTCGCACCGTTGTAACTGTGCCGGCGGCAACGCGGCTTCCAGAAAATCCCTTGCAACCGAAGGGGTTTCCATCATCGCCCTGAACGCCGCATCGTGTGGCGTGGGGGTGGTATGATTTTTTTCACTCACGATACCTCCTTGATAAAAATGGGGGCAGTGATGCCCCCGGGGTTTATATTACATGGCATGGATAATCCGCCGTTCAGCGCCATATCCCGGTCCACTGAAGGGAATGTCGTCGTCAAAATCCATCGGCATTCCCCCGCCGTTCCCGGAAGCCGGTGACGGTGAGTTACCCGCCGGCGCGCCGGCAGTTCCCTGACCGCTGTGTGCGGGTGCAGCACCACTGCCCTGCTGGCGCGGAGAGCCCAGCATCTGCAGGGTGCCATTAACACTCACCACCACTTCCGTTGCGTAGCGATCAACACCATTCTGCTGATCGAACCATTTCCGGGTCCTTAACTGGCCCTCGATGTATACCTGTGACCCCTTACGCAGGTATTCACCGGCAATCTCCGCCAGTTTTCCGAAAATCACCACGCGGTGCCACTCGGTCTGCTCCTTCATTTCACCGCTCTGTTTATCACGCCAGGATTCACTGGTGGCCAGGGTCAGGTTCGCCACGGCTCCGCCATTGGGAAGATAACGAATCTCCGGATCCTGTCCAAGATGCCCTACCAGTATCACCTTATTGATACCACGTGACGCCATATGCCCTCCTCATCCTCACGCACACGTCCGCTGTGTCCAGGTACCGTTTTCCAGCGCCTGTGCCGCCTGCTCATAGTCTCTGTAATACTCCACGGATTCGCGGGACACCGGTCCCTCATCACACTGAGTACCAATATAATAACCACGTACGCTGCTGAGAACCTGAAGGGGTAACGTATAGCCGGCCTGTGTGGCCAGCATGCCATTTGGCTGTTGCATGGGAAGTTTCCTTAAAGATAAAGACAATAAGAAAACAGACCGCCCTGATGAGGCAGTCTGTTTTCATCAGGACGGTTGAGAAAAGTACGATCAGAAAGAGTTTTCTGCGTATTGCTGTTGCATGGTGCCGTTTTGTGGCGGCTGGGAGTCTGATTTTTCAGCCTTGTAAACCATCTCCTGGCCTATCTTGATCCAGTCCACCTTGATCAGGCGGGCCTTCAGGCTGACGCGTTGTTCACCGGCATGCTCTCCCTTGTTCAGGGTGAAGATGTCAGTGGACAGGTTGCTCAGCGTGAAGCCAAGCAGCACCTTGCGATCTTCATCCACCGCCTTCTGGCAGCGGGCAATCAGGGCGGTCGCCTCTTTACCGGCAACCGTGACATCAAAACGGACGTAGGACGGGCTGTCCGTGGGTCCGCTCAGCGCATTCACCACACAGCTGAGAAACGAGCCGTTCTGGTGATTTACCTGACGTACATTACTGAGATACCCCAGACCTTTCAGGGTCAGATTAAAGTATTCAGTTTTGGCAGTATTTACAGACATGATGATTTCTCCATGGAGTTAAAAAATGTGATGACGGAGAACATCACCATCCCTGACGGGAGTGAATGTTCCCGTCGGGGATGCCGGATCAGCTGAATTCCGGCTGTCTGAACAGATAAAAAAGCCCTCATCGTCGCGTCATAATGCGCTTTTTGTGACGACATTCTGCTCTCAAGAGCGCGCAGATTTACCCCATTCACGTGGAATGCACCACCCTTTCAGGCTCAGGGGGTGTTGAATGCAGCCACCCGAAGGCGTTCCTCACAGGCTGCCGGAACATTGGTGGTCGTAAAAACGACAGTCAAGCCCGGTCATCTTTAAGTCACCACTGACAAATGTCAACGCTAAAACAAATAAAAAAGGCACCGGGATTTCCGGTGCCTGAGGGGGATACCAGCCCCCGGGGTTAACTCTCATCATCTCCGGGGATAAATCCCGGCGCGGTTTTCACGGAGGGGATGCGCCTTGTAACCCCGCGAGTGTGCATTACGGGTTACCGGACCCTGGAGCTGCCCGCTCCACTGTGGTCAGCAGGGTATTGCATCAAAGCTTAATCACACTACCCGATCCTGAACAGGGAGAAATTAAGATTACTCTGTTTTAGTTTTTCCCGATTTTTTTCGCCGCCCGGCCTTTTTCTGCGTGTTCACCACCCCCTTACACTCAGGATACCGCTGACAGCTCCGGAACAGCCCGTGCTTTTCCTTTCGCTGCCGGGTCGGCCCCTGACAAAGCGGGCACGGCGGCGTCACCGGAACCGTCATACTGAAGGGCTGTTCCCGCCCGGATGAGACCAGATGACGCACCCACTGCTGCTGTCTGCCCATAAAGGTATCCAGTGACATTCTGCCCTGTGCAATATCATCCAGAGCCTGCTCCCACAGCGCCGTCATGCCCGGGCTGGTCAGGGCTTCCGGCAGGGCGGCCGTCAGTTCCCTGCCCCGTTGCGTTGACCGGATATGCTTCCCGCTCTTCTCCAGATACTGCCGGGCAAATAACACCTCCAGCACACCGGCCCGCGTGGCCTCCGTCCCCAGACCGGCATTCTCCCTCAGCACTTTTTTCAGCTTTGGGTCACTGACCTGACTGGCAGCATTCTTCATGGCGGCAATCAGGGTCCCTTCCGTAAAAGGTGCCGGAGGTGACGTCATCCGATCCTTGAGTTCTGAACCGCTAATCCGGCAGTGCTCTCCCCGTTCAAACGCCGGCAACGCCATTTCCGTCGTCTGTTCATCTTCGCCTTCAGCAGCTTCTGCTGCTTCCCCGGAAAACAGGCCTCGCCAGCCCGTCACCACATTCACTTTCCCGCGTGCCCTGAACAGTTGCCCGCCGACTGTCAGTGTTGCATCGGTGATATCAGATTCCTGCAGGGGCAGAAACTGGGCCAGATAATGCTGGCGGATAAGCTGATATACCTTCAGCTCATCTTCACTCAGTGCCCTGATATCAAAGACCTGCCGGGTCGGAATGATGGCATGGTGTGCCGTAATTTTTTTGTCATTCCAGATACGTGAAACAAAACCGGGATCGAGCTGTGCCAGAACCGGCGTCAGGGCGGGATCTGAACGCGCCATCGCCGCCAGTACCTCCCGGTTTTCCTGTTGCATGGATTCAGGCAGATAGCCACAGTCCGTCCGGGGATACGTCGTGGCTTTGTGCGTCTCATACAGGGACTGCGCGATATTCAGCACAGTCTGCGCCCCCATACCAAATTTCCGGGAGCAGGCTTCCTGCAGTGTACCCAGCGAAAAACAAAGCGGAGCCGGTGTTTTTTCACGTTTCCGGGTCACCTCATGCACCACCGCTGACGGTGTCTGCTGACACAACTGAAGAACGGCCCGGGCCGCCTGAGCGTTCACGCACCGTTTCTCTTCATCGCAGTACTGCTCTGCCGCCACCCAGACGGCCCTGAACCGGATCCCGTCTTTCTCCAGCCCGACAAACACCTGCCACCAGGGCCGTGGTACAAAACCGGCAATCTCCTGATCCCGTCTGACCACCATGGCAAGTGTCGGCGTCTGTACCCTTCCGACGGATAACACATCCGGGATCCCCGACGCCCGGGCTTTAAGGGTATACAGGCGCGTCAGGTTCATCCCGATCAGCCAGTCAGCCTGCCCACGGGCCAGGCCGGCATCATACAGACGGGCCGTCTGCTCACCGGGCAGAATGTTTGCCAGCGCCTCCCGGACGCTGGCCTCATCCAGGGCAGACAGCCACAGCCGGCGGACTGGCCCGCGATACTGGCAGTACGCCAGCAGTTCCCGGGCGATGACTTCCCCTTCCCTGTCCGCATCCGTGGCGATCACCACTTCAGACGCACGCTTCAGCAGGCGGCTGATCACCGTAAACTGGGATTTCGTCTGCGGTTTAACCGTCATCTGCCACTTTTCAGGCAGAACGGGAAGCGACTCCATACGCCAGGGAACCCCGAACTGCTCCCCGTACGCTTCCGGGGCGGCCAGCTCCAGCAGATGCCCCACAGCCCAGGTGACCGTGACAGTATCACCTTCAATACAGCCCTCTCCCCGCCCGCTGAGCCCCAGCACCCGGGCAATATCCCGCGCCTGTGACGGTTTTTCACACAAATAGAGTTGCATGGTACCTCCGCTGTATTATTTCAGGGGCGGAGAAAAAACAGAGCGTTTTTTACCACTCATGACATCCGGATCAGGTTTGCCAAAACGGCTGACAGCCACCCTGCCCTTCTCCGTGCCGGATAAAATATCCTGCCGGGTGGCATGAACCGTTTTATAGGACTGCACCACGCCATACACCTTACGGACAGCGTGTCCTCCGGTATCCAGTATGTTGTCCCGCTGCGCCCGCGAAATCAGCCCGTAGTGAAAGGCATGAAACGCTTTCATAACCAGTTCGTCATACCCCACAAGCAACCAGACGCAGCGATACCCCAGCGGTGAGCTGCTGAAAACACCAATGTTCACGGGCGAAGATGATGCAATATCAGAAATCACGATATTGCCGGGAATGTTGTTCAGCACCACCTCCAGTCCGGCGACCTGCTGCCGGATCTGCTCCGATGCCTGCGATAATGCCTCCTCCAGCCTGACCAGCAGCATATCCGCCCAGGGATTATCACGCTCCGCATCCCGTGTTGCCTGCCCGGCCCGGGCAATGACCTGAGGCATGCTGATGATACCCGGACGGGGTTTACCATCACCGGATACCTTCTCCGTTTTGCGCCCTTCCCACAGGCGGATGGCATAATGGGTGTGTAACAGAATGGACAGCGAGGACTGCAATGCGCCGGCCCGGACTTCTTTCTGGTTCAGTTTATCTTCACTCATATCAGTTCCTTATAACAATCAGGGATAAAGTGAGATCGTCAGGACGAAGCGCAGAAGGAACAACAGAAAACCAGATTCAGGCCACAGAAAAATGGGGAAGAAAGGGAAGTTCAGTACACCGGTGCCCGTGATCCGGCACCGGTGAGCATCAGATCATACCGATATCAGAAACGATAAGTGATCCCGGTGGAAAACAGTCCATCCCATGACTTATCCACCATGGGAGAGTTTTTAACTTCATCAGATAAGCGGCTGTAACGTGCGGTTCCGTAGATCCCCCAGTTGCCGGCAAAGGTGTAATTTGCACTGACTTCAAGGTAAGGTGACCAGCCATTATCCGCTTTATACCGCTCCAGACCGCTGCGCGCAGATTCACGACGCGATACGCCATAATAATAGTCGTTCTGTTTCTGGCTGCTCCACGCCACACCAATACCCGGTGTCAGGATGAATCCGCCATTCACATAACGGTATAACCACGCCACATCACCGACAACACCATTACTGTTATCCAGAACATCCGCCGCCAGACTCGTTCGCAGAAAACCATACGGCGTGTGATGGGACCAGGACACCCCGGCCATCATCGTGCTTTTACGTTTATCAAGGCGGCGTAACTGATGATCGTTGCTGTCATCCGGATGAAAATACATCGGCGACCAGTAGGCCATCACCGACAGAGTATCTGCAGCATCGTTCCAGAGGTAATATCCACCGCCCAGACCACGGAACCAGAAGTTGTCGCCGTCATAAGACACAGCCGGGATAAGATACGCTTTAGCGTCGTAACCTTTATAAGGCTGGTCAATCACTCCGACACCGGCCCCCAGTGTCAGAGTGCTTTCTGCATAAGCCGTGTTTACTGATAAGGCGGCCAGCATACTGAGCGCCAGAATTTTAATTTTGGTCATAAAAAATCCTTCCTTAGTCAAAATTTCAGCGCGGAAAGTATACTGACGAGAAAAACGGCGACAAGTATTCGGTTTTCCCTCTGTCCTCCAGTCCCTTTATGCAATCCTGGCTTTCCCCAGAAACAAACAGGGTCTGGCAGGGCTGGAGGGGAACACTGCATCCTGTCAGGATGTTTCCGGCTGACGCCGGGCTTCGGCGGTTTACCGTCAGATGTTTCAGGATATTCAGTGCCACCGCCTTCCATGCTGCTGACGCAGCATAATTTTTGTACTTTGTTGGCACTGTCAATACTGGTTGATTTTTACTCTCTGTTGCCACTGGCAACACTGATTAATTTTTGTACTTTGTTGGCACTGCCAACACTGGTTAATTTTTACTCTCTGTTGGCACTGCCAACACTGATTAATTTTTGCTCTCTGTTGGCACTGCCAACACTGGTTAATTTTCATACTCTGCTGGCACTGCCAGCACTGATTAATTTTTGCTCTCTGCTGGTACTGCCAGCACTGATTAATTTCTGTACTCTGCTGGCACTACCAGCGCTGACTTATTTTTGCTCTCTGTTGCCACTGGCAACACTGGTTGATTTTTGTTCTCTGTGAACGTGGACCACAACGCCATCACCGGGCTCTTATCGCAGAACGGTTACGCAGGGAGGCCCGCAGCCCTGCCACAATACCACTCAGACGCTCTGCTGAAATGGGTTCTGTACGTTTCCGGGTAACAACAGGTTGCGAAGTGGAGCGCCCTCCTGCTCCCGCCTGCATGGGAGCCGATACAGCGACGCGCTGTTTCTGTTTCGGCGGATAAAAATTTCCCTCCCGGGCACGTTTCAGCACCGCAAGCAGCCAGCCCACCGGATTCTGCAGTGACTGACTGCCCAGCATCCCTGACAGGCTTTCCAGCACACCCTGTGCCAGCGCTTCCGGCAGCGCCTGCAACTGACTGGTCAGCATGATGGCATCCTCCTCCCGAATTTGTCCCGTCAGCGACGCCGGCAGTACGTACGTGTTTTTAATCACACTGTGTGTGATATTACGTACGTAATGGTTCGGTTTCCGGACTCTGTGATAGCCTGCTGATTTTCCTGATGGTTCGGAATCCGAACTCTGTCTTTCTTGCCCCATTTTTTTACCCGGTTCGGTTTCCGAACTCAGCTTTTCCGGTGCCGAACTCAGTGTTCTCACCACTGGTTCGGTTTCCGAACCCGGCTGCATTCTGCCCTCCGTCACCCGCTGACGGGCAGCCATCTGCCCCGGTGTCTGGGCACTTCCTATCCGGGCTTCCAGCTGACTGATATGGCTGTGATAGTGGCGCATTCCCGGATCATTTTTTATTTCACCCAGAATATCCCGTGCCGTCTGACTGATGGTCCGGTTCCGGCTCATACAGGCTTCTGCCACCATATCCAGATAACGTGGATCCATCGCCTCTGCATCGCAGAACGTCAGGGGCTCGTCATGCTGGGCGTAAATGTTTCCCCGAACCCGGCCTTTATCATCACGCACCCGTTTACACAGGCTCAGCCAGCCCGTGATCCGCAACATCAGTAAGACCCGGCTGACGGTTTCTCTGGAGGCTTTTCCCTTTCCCGGCGATGCCAGCTGCAGTTGCAGTTCGTCGTAAGTGGGAAAAATGGCCCCCTCATTATTCTGCGCATACAGCCGGATCATCATCCATGCCATCTTATCCAGCGGTGAAAGACGCGTATCCAGCAACAGACGACGCGGAATGGCATCATGCACATTGCCGGTGAACAACAGTCCGCTGCGTATTCGCCCCTCCTCCTTCCGGGCTCCGGTGCCCATACGGTGCTTCATTTTTTCCAGGGTATACGCAATCAGGCTTTCCGCAGGTAACGCCATAATCACCTCATTCAGTAGCGGCAATATCGCCGCTTTTTATCCGGTACAAAAATGCTTATTACAGCACCCTGCTGGATGCAGGGGGCTGGCTAAACATTTTCGATTAATCCCTGTGTCATTTTGCTGCTTCACGCCAATGCCGGCGTCGGTTCTGGCGTAAACAATAACGCCGTCATCAGGACGTTTACGCAGCTGGCATATTCCCGGTCCGGGCCAGAGTGCAATAAATCGTGACTCACTATTCTCAAGCCGCCAAAATGCTCTCCTGCTCATAACACCAACCGGACGCAACGTTTCTTTCTCTTCCTCCAGTTCTGCAATACGCTTTTTTGCGGCTTCCAGTTCATCCAGCAGATCGGCGATAATATCCACTTCCCTGTGACGGATTTGACGCTTAAACGCAGCCAAAGCTTCATCACAATCAACCTCAGCGTCTGGACTATCCGGGATAGCCTGATACCACGCCAGCGTCGACTGATAGTTTTGTGCAACCTCACGCAGTGCCTGATAATTAATACTGTGCATTGATTGCCTCCTGTTCACCGGAAATACAGGATGTACAGGGCGATTAATGCCCACGTCCATAATAAGAGGAAGCCGTATACTGTAATTTTCCATTCTGCATCTTCCAGTTCCGTCACCAGTTCCACAATCACGTCAATTTCCTGATCACCAATGGCTTTCCTGATATTTCCGGCTGCAGCAGCTAATTCCCGCTCAGCGCCCGGACTGTGTCTGTCTGAACGACTCCACGACAGCACATCCTGATATCTTTTTACCGCCTTACTCAACGCTTTCCAGCTAAGCTCATTCATGGGAGTCAATTTCCTGTGCAATACCTTGTCGTCAACAGGGCCGGCCCCGATACTCCGGTCCGGCCTGCACATTTCATTTACGTCTGGCGCTGTTATAACGCTCATGACTGAGCAGTTCCCAGGTCTCTCCCCGGTTACGACTCAACAGACGCCAGGCGCGTCCGACGTTTATCTTGTAATAACGGGTCCCCCGGTCATTCAGTTGCCGGTAATTACGCGCCCCCTGCCGGAACAGACTGACCATCTGAACCGCCTTACGACAGCAGGCCGACGGTACACACGGACTGGCCAGAATGCCCGGAGCAAGTTCCGTCATTTTCATGACGCATTCCTTACCGGCTCCGTCTGCCGGTCAGCGCACCATCCCCTTACTGCGTGCCAGATGGCAGTCAGCGGGATATTCATCTGCTCCGCAGCCAGCATCATGACATCCAGTCCGTCCGCACTCTCCACATCCGTGATGCCCGCCTTCTGCCATAAACGCCACAGCTCTGCACTTTCCTCATCGCTCAGCGTGACACCACGTCCCGGCCGAACATCAATACCGGCAATGCGCCGGCGCGCCGCAACATCCACACTGGAAAGTCCAAAGTAAAACGCCATCAGCTCAATGGAGCCACCCAGCGCCAGTGCACGGTCAATGCGCTGCAGACGTTTCTGCTCCGTCCGGGCCTGCTGCAGCATACGCAGCAGATTTTCATGATTAATGTCCAGCCGGATAACCGACACTTCCGAGTTCGACAGGTAATGGATTTCCTCAATGGTCAGTCCCTGCAGCATCTGCATTTCCTCCCGGGCCAGTCCCAGAGATTCACAACGGCGCAGATAGCCGCTCTTGAGGTCCATCACCAGTTGCATCAGCAGACCGTTGGTTGCCTGAGATAAGCTGTTATTCATGACGCCTCCCGTATCATCAGCCCCGGCACCATCCGGCGGGCATCTCCCCCCACACCATGATGCAGTGAGGCATTTTTCCCGGCCTCATACCCCTGCCAGCGGGCCAGGTCACCGCCGCGACAGGCTTTCACCTCCCGGGGGGCCTCCGTCTCCATCTCCTGCTGCTCCAGCCAGAGGCGCATCCGTCGGCTTTCCTCTTCTGTCACACTGAATGGCATCACCACCTGACGAACGCCCAGAACCCAGCCATCACGGAACTGGGCGGCCCGGGCACGGCGGGTGCTCAGTTTCAGCCGCCGGCTCTGTGTACGGAGATACGCATCCGTTGCGTCCCTCAGTTGACGGCACAGAACATCAAACGCATAAGCCGCCACCTGAGGACGTTCACTGAAACCGTAAAACGTCACACACCGGCGATACCTGCCACCGGGCATCAACCGCCAGTCGTAATACGCACTGCAGCCAAATGTCTGTGACACCACCATGACCAGACGAAACATCCACGCCGGAACTTTTTCAGCCTCAGAAGGTGCCCCCTGTGATGAAGACGTCTGCACCGAAGAAAGTCCCGCACCCTGCTCCGTGATACCGTGTTTCGCCATCAGCTGTTGCGCCCTTGCAAGCGCCAGCCCGGCCTCATGGGCATTGCTGTTATTGCGGCTCAGCTCCAGCAGTTTCCTGACCCGTCTGACCAGACGCTCCTGATGCGGCATATCACTCATCACTTTCATCCTCCTCATCATCTTCGGGTAACACACTGCGCTGCAGGGCGCGCAGACGGCGCAGCACACTCAGAAGACGCAGCAGCTTCACGGCATGTTCATCATCCAGCAGTGGCCATGCCTCCGGCGCACTGCCACCTGTCAGCAGGTCTGTCAGACTGACGGGGGACACTGTCAGCGGTGCATCACCGGTCAGCCCCACCAGAAATGCCGTCACCGGCGAACACTTCTCCTCTGCAGTCCCGAAACCAGCCGAGAGGTCACTTTCCCTGTCCATGGCAATTTCTTCAGCACAGCCGGCAGACTCAGCCAGTTCCCATGCCAGCCGGAAGGCCTCATTCTGCAGATGCTCGATATCATCCCGTCCTTCCGCAAAATGCGTCACCGATGCGGGAAGTGCATCAGATGTTCCGGACGGCGCTGTATCGCCGGTCATGACGGATGGCACGGCTGACCCGGCAGTACCGTCTTCCACAGCATCACCACTGAAGACCGGCTCGCCACCGTACATATCCGGCTGTATCTCCGGACGCAGAACTTTCTCAGCAGAAGAAGACGCCTTGTCTGCACGCTCCTCGGGGGAAGGAAGCCCGCCTTTTTCAGTGAGGCCTGTGGCAGAAACAGCGTTCTCCGGTCGGGCAACACCATGCTGTTCGGGCTCAGTACCGGGGGCAGTGCTTTCCGGCACCGGAGCGTCCGTATCCGGCAGACATTCCGCTACCTCAGGCAGGATACGGGATACCGGTGCACCGGACTGCCCTGTGCCGCTGTCGCGGACTGACGGCGGTACCACCACCGGATCCGGCTCACCAAAATGGTGACGGCGGTTCCGCTCTTTCGGATCCAGCTCCAGCAGCCACCGGTCGTAGTCCAGGGAGGGATGTGGCAGCGCCTGCAACAAATCCCCGATCAGCTCGTCGCGGAACATCTCCAGTGACCACAGCTCCGGTGAATTAAACTTCCGGCAGCTTTCCCCGAACACACTGTTAAATTCAGCATCCGTGCCGGACGCCAGCGCAAACTGTCCCCAGACACGCTCTGCGTCCTGGCGTAACGCAAGCAGGTTTCTGACCTGCGGGCTTCCCAGCCCCGACTCCATCAGATCGGGGATCCAGGGGTACAGATATTTCAGGGCGTTCTCCATCCTGCTGATACTGGAGGCATCAACCGGCAGTCCCTGTTCTGTCAGTAACGACGACAGTTCCCGCATGGACACGCTTTTGTTTAACTGCTCTTCATAAATCAGGCGCGCCTTATGAATGCCCTGCGCCTTCTCAATAAAGGTCAGTTCACCGCGAACTTCATTTTCCGCCAGATGACCAATCACACACTGAAGCCGTCCCGGCCAGGGTTTGAACAGTACATGAATACGGTAAAAACGCGGATCCCCGGTTTCTTTCCAGAGCTCCGTCAGTATCTGGTAACGGGTGTTTCCCCCGTCACTGAAGATATACACATCCGGCTCACTGTCCGGCATACGGGTGACCCTGGGCACCGTATCCAGCCCGCGGGCGTGAATGGAGTTTTTGATGTCGTCATAACGCGGATTGCGCGTGGTGCGCGGGTTATCCGGATTCGGGCGTAACTGGTCCAGCGTCAGAATCATGGGGGTTTCCCCCAGCGCCACCACATTACCGGCGGCACTGGCCTGACGACCGGGCTGCATAATGGCAGCCCCGAGATTCAGTGGCTTGTGTGCCATCACGCATATCCTCCCAGCCCGTCATTTTCAGAGGGCGTAAACAGTGTGTAACGACCGTCGAACCTGACCCGTACCGTGCCTGTGGGTCCCTGACGCTGCTTGCTGACAATGATTTCAGCCTCTCCCTTTGCCAGTGAATCGGGGTTATAGACCTCGTCACGGTAAATAAACATAATCAGGTCAGCATCCTGCTCCAGCGCCCCGGAATCACGCAGGTCACCGTTATTGGGGCGTTTATCTGCACGCTGTTCCACCTGTCGGTTTAGCTGGGAGAGGGCCAGCACCGGGCAGCCCAGCTCCTTCCCCAGCGCTTTCAGGGAACGGGAAATTTCAGCAATTTCCTGGGTGCGGTTCTCCAGCTCCGGCGCACGAATCAGCTGCAGATAATCCACCATAATCAGAGCGGGTTTACCGTACAGGCGGGTATAACGGCGGGCACTGGCACGCAGTGATGACGGTGTCTGCTGGCTGCAGTCATCAATTATCAGGCGCTCACCCAGCGTATCCATGCCTCCGTCACCCAACGCCATGCCGACCGCAGATGACACCCTCGCCCAGTCCTCATCATCCATGTTGCCACTGCGCAGATGATTCAGCTCCACACGCCCCAGCATGGAAAGCATGCGCAGAATCAGTTGTTCCTTTGGCATCTCGATGCTGAATACCAGAACGCTCTCTTCCGTCCGCCGCCGGGCGGCACTGAGACACATGGACAGTGCCAGAGAGGTTTTCCCCATTGACGGACGGGCAGCCAGCAGGACCAGGTCACCGGGCTGCAGGCCACAAGTCATTTCATCCAGACAGTCAAATCCCGTGGGGGTACCGGTCACACCGCCGGAGCCGAGCACACTTTCCAGTTGCTGCAGAACAGTATCGAGCGCGGATGAAAGAGAGGCTTCCGTGCGCTCCCGGAGCGTCCTGTTCTGCGCAAGAGCAAACAGACGCCGCTCTGCTGCATCCAGCACGTCCCGTGATGTGGCGTTTGGTGCCGCCACATCAGCAATCAGGGTGTTTCCGGTGGCCTGTAACTGACGCAGAACGCTTTTCTCCACCACAATGCCTGCATAGGCCATGATGTTGGCCGCAGAAGGTGTATTCTTGCTGAGCTCAGCCAGATAAGCAAAACCGCCCAGTACATCCAGCCTGCCCTGATGTTCCAGGTGCTCTGACAGGGTAATCATGTCCAGAGGCTGGCCATTCACCGCCAGTTCAGACATGGCACGGAAAATGGCCCGGTGCTGAGCCACATAAAAATCGTCAGGACTCAGCATCAGCACCACTTCATCCCAGCGTTCATTCTCCAGCATCAGCCCCCCCAGAACGGCCTGCTCTGCTTCGTATGCACAGAGAACTGATATTTCAGCCATGGCGTACCCTCCCTCTCTGACTGCCAGAAACCTGGCCATGTAAAAAAAGGAAAAAGGGTGCCGGACGTACAGCTGTCGGGAATAACATCCCGGTAACTGTCTGTACATTTTCAGACCGGTAAGTTTGGCGACCCCGGTCAGAAGGTACGGACAGCATCTTTATACTCATAACCAATTGACTTAAAAAGGAAAAAAGATGAATACAAATCATCAACAACTGCCGTCCGGCATTGATGACTTCGCTGCGAACACAGGTGCGCGTTACAAAAATTGTCATGCCGCCTCCTCCGTTTTTCGCTTTTTGCCGGAAACACCACATGAAAAAAGCTGGTCATGCCGCTGACGACGCTGGCGTTCCTGCAAAAGAAAAGTGTCACAGCCGGAGCACAGCCCCAGCCCGCTCTCATGGTTCACCTTCACCCACTGCCGGGTGTCCTGACCTGCAGCATCACCAAACCGAACACCGGAATAACCACACCCGACACATACTGTCCGGCTGCGACCTGTCAGGGATTTAAACGACAGCTTTACCATTGACGCATGCCTCCGTTTTCCAGCAGTTCATCAAAAAACTCACTCCACTCCGGCAACAGTTCACAGGCCAGACTGTGCATGGTGGCCAGCGCAGAATCGCTGCGACGGTCGGACTCTTTCTCAAGGCGGTGCACCGGCTGACCGGCTGCGTGTCCCTGTTTGTAAATATTCAGGTCATAAATCTGTGTTGAAAGCAGGGTGACCGCGCCTTCTGGAAGCACTTTGCTGTAGCGACCTGAGTTAATAATGTCGGTCAGCTCCGCCAGTGTTTGTCTGGCCAGCGCCGTATAATCCATGCAGTTAACCAGGGTGCGGACTTTCGGCAGGGGGATACCCAGTTCACGGTAGGGCAACAGGTTTTCCATGACATTGACTGTGCCACGAATGAACTCACGCACATCCGGCAGAACCGGATTCACCATCCCCACCACAGACTCCGTGGCAGACAGCACAATCATTTCCAGCATGACGGAACGCGCGCCCTGTGAATCCACCACAATGACGTCATAACTCTGGAAAAGTGGATGCTGGAGCACATTACGCAGACGGAGGCGACCATCCGGTGCATGAAGCATGGCCGTTTTCAGTTGTTCATGGGGGTCATTGGAGACTATCAGGTCAAGGCCGTCGATAGCCGTGCGGGAGATGATGTTGTCGGGATGACTGAGGTCAGCCGTGCGCATCAGTAATTCAAAAAGACCGGCCGGCGCTTCATACGTCAGCGGAAAGATATTGCTTGCCGTGGGCTGGGCATGGTCTCCGTCTATCAGCAGGGTACGGAGGCCGGCATCCGCCAGAAAACCGGCAAGATTAGCAGACTGGGTTGATTTTCCTTCGCCACCTTTGGTGGACACAACGGGCAGAATGTTCACTGGCACACTCTCTCTTTAAAATGTGCAACCAATGAACTACACTGAAGACTCCTGTCTGACAGTCCGGATTACCCGTGAAAGCCAGAACAATGGGATTGAAAATCCCCGTGTCCTTGGTTCGATTCCGAGTCCGGGCACCACTTCTTCAGAGCCTGTTCGTTAAGAGATGAGATCCTTAACGGGCAAGACAATAGTCCCAGACGGCATGATGATGGTAC